>JAYTAJ010000001.1:0-5252 GCA_043737575.1 Myxococcales bacterium
GCCGCGCGATCGCCGACGCCCTTGGCCGCGGTGATCGCCACCATCGGATCGGCGTTGCCGATCAGCGCGCGCAACCCGCCCTTGCCCTCGGCCTGCGCGATCAGCGCCACCGCCGCCAGCCGCACCGCCAGCGACTCGTCGGCCAGCGCCGCGTGGCCGCGCTGGCCGAGCGCGACCTTGCTGCCGCGATCGCCCTGGGCCAGCCCGCGCAGCGCCGCCGCGCGGACCTCGACCGCCGCGTCGGTGGTCAGCTCGATCAGCCGCGCGGTGTCGGCGTCGTCGCGCAGCGAGCCGATCGCCGTCGCCGCCGCCGCGCGCACCCGCGGATCGGGATCGGCCAGCGCCGGCCGCAGCTCGTTCGCCGCGTAGGCCCGCGCCTTGCGGCCGATGCCCTCGACCGCGATCGCCCGCGCCTGGGGATCGTCGGACCGCAGCATCTGCTCGGCGACCTCGGGCGCCTGCGGGAACGCTCGCAGCACCGCCACCGCCGCCGCCGCCGCGACGACGTCGGAGTCGTCGCCCATCGCGGTGCCGACGTCGTCGGCCAGCGCCTCGAGCTCGAGCCGCTCGACCGCGCGGATCGCCGCGACCTTCAGCTGCGCCGACGGCGAGGTCAGGCCCTGCCAGACCGTCGTCATCGCCATCGTCCGCAGCGCCGGTAGATCGTCCTTGCCGCCGCGTCGCGCCCGCCACGCCCGGTAGTCGGCGACCGCGGCCTTGGCGTCGCCCATGCCGAGCAGCGCTCGCAGCCGCACCCGGTGCAGCGCCGCGTCGTCGGGGTGCTTCTGCAGCTCGCCCTCGGCGTACTGCGAGGCGCCGCGGAAGTCGCCGCCGTCGAGGAGGGTCTGGGCGTGCTTGGCCGCGGCCGACGGGCCGCACCCCGCGACCAGGCCAGCGAGCGCGAACGACACGAGCAGGGGGAGCAAGCGCATACGACCTCCGACGTTCGAAGATGCACCGCGTGGACCCGCGGCGCCAGACGGTGTTGCTCGCTAGTGCCGTCGCCCGCGGCCGCGGTTACATGCTACCCAGGCGCGTGGCCCTGCGCGCGGTGCTGTTCGATCTCGACGGTACGCTGGTCGACAGCGAGCGGCAGTACGCCGAGGCGATGGCGCAGGCCCTCGCGCGCGACGCCGGCATCGCCGTCGACGCCGACGATCGCGCCTACGGCATCGGCCGATCGTGGGTCGCGATCCACGATCGCCTGCGCAGCCGCTACCCCGCGCTGGCGTGGGCGCGCGACGAGCTGATCGCGCGCACCGCCGCCGAGAGCCGCGCGCTGTTCGCGGCCCACGGCGTCGACGTCATGCCCGGCGCCCTCGCCGCGATCGCGCGGTTCGCGCCGCTGCGCCGCGCGCTGGTCACCGGCAGCTCCCGCGCCGAGGCCGGCCACATGCTCGCGCTCCTCGCGATCGCCGACGCCTTCGAGGTCACGCTGTGCGCCGAGGACGTCGCGCAGTCCAAGCCCGCGCCCGACGGCTACCTCGCCGCGTGCGCCTGGCTCGGGGTCGCGCCCCACGAGGCGCTGGTGATCGAGGACTCGGCGGCCGGGTGCGCTGCCGGCCGCGCCGCGGGCTGCGCGGTGATCGCGGTCCGCGCCGGCAACTTCGCCGGCCAGGATCAGAGCTGCGCCCACCGCGTCGTCGACACGCTCGACGAGGTGACGATCGATCTGGCGGTCGCGGTGGCGGAGGCCGCCGCTCGTGGGTATGGTCACGACTCGATCCGATGAAGTTGCCGCCCCGGGTCACGGTGTACGAGGTGGGGCCCCGCGATGGCCTCCAGAACGAGGCGCGTCAGGTGCCGACCGGCGACAAGATCGCGTTCATCCACGCGCTGATCGACAGCGGCCTGTCGCGCATCGAGATCACCAGCTTCGTCAGCCCCAAGTGGATCCCGCAGCTCGCCGACTCCGCCGAGGTCGCGCGCGGCGTGACCCGCAAGGACGGCGTGATCCTGTCGTGCCTGGTGCCCAACCGCCGCGGCCTCGACGCCGCGCTCGCCGCGGGCATGCGCGAGGTCGCCGTCTTCCTGTCGGCGTCGGAGACCCACAACAAGAAGAACGTCAACAAGACGATCGCCGACACCATGCGCGCCTTCGAGGAGGTCGTGGCGCCGGCCCGCGCCGCTGGCGTCGCGGTGCGCGCGTACCTGTCGACCGCGTTCGGCTGCCCCTACGAGGGCGAGGTCGATCCGGCGCGGGTCGTCGCGCTGTGCCGCGACCTGCGGGCGATGGGCGTCTACCAGGTCTCGGTGTCCGACACGATCGGCGTCGCCAACCCGGCCCAGGTCGAGGACGTGATGACGCGCGTCCTCGCCGAGGTGCCGCTCGACGCGGTCGCGGTCCACTTCCACGACACCCAGGGCACCGCGCTCGCGAACTGCGTGACCGCGCTCCAGCTCGGCGTCACCACGATCGACTCGTCGATCGGCGGCCTCGGCGGCTGTCCCTACGCGCCCGGTGCTGCCGGCAACCTCGCCACCGACGATCTGGTCGCGATGCTCCACAGCATGGGCATCGCGACCGGCATCGATCTCGACAAGCTCATCCTCGCCTCACGCCAGGCGGCGAGCTTCGTCGGTCACGATCTGCCGTCGAAGTACTTGAAGGCCCACCTCGGCAAGCAAGCCCGCGCCCGCCGCCGCGCCGAGATGGGCTGAACGCCGGAGGCTCGGAGTTCTCGCGTCGGTGGGGGGCCCCGACGGGATCCCCGTCGGGGGGAGGGCTGGCGACAGCCCTCCTAGATCAGTTGCTCGACCAGGAGCCGCCGATGCGGACCCAGACGTTGCCCTGCTGCTGCCACTGCACGGGCTGCCAGCGCTGCCGGGCCTTGCTGCGCTCCCAGTGACCGGGGACCCACTCGTACTGGTTGTTGGCCCACTGGTAGCTGCCCTCGATCCACACGTAGCCGCGGCGCGACGGGCCGGGGTTCTCGACGCGGGGAGGCGGCGGCGCCTGGCTCGGCCCAATGATCGTGACGCCGTTCGGGCCCGAGATCACGGTGCCCGCGCCGTTGCTGGCCGTCAGGCCACCGCCGCCACCGACGATGACGCCGCCACCGCCGCCGTTGTTCGGCGGATAGCGGTGGTCCTGGACCTGATCGCGGCCCTGACCGTGACCGTGGCCGTGGCCGTGACCATTGCCGTCGACGACGACGCCGCCGCTACCGACGATGGTCCCGCCGCCGCTGCTCGACACGCTCCACTGACCGCCGACCCAGTGCCAGCTGCCGTTGTGCGGCTCCCAGCGACCGTCGCTCCACGCGTAGCCCGAACGCTCGCGCTCCCAGTGACCATCGACCCACGCCCACTGACCGTTCTGCCAGGTCCAGTTGCCGCGGACCCAGACGTGGCCCGCCATCGGCTGTGGGTTCTCCATGCGGGGCTCGGGCGGCGCGTCGTACGCGACGACGGCACCGGTGGTGACGCGACCGCGCGCGGTCACCAGACAGGCGGGGAGGGTGGCGCCGAGCGCCACGACGAGGCCTAGTGCCGACAAGATCCGACGGGTGCGATTCATCTCGAGTCTCCTTAGGTGTCCAGCGCGTGAGTCACGAGCCGGCAAGTCAATCTTGGACGGCCAGGTCCCTGATTGGTTCAACGGGGAGTATTCCCAGGAGCGATCGCGGTGTCAACGCCACGGGTTCCAAGCGCTTACATCCGCGACCGGCATCACTCGTCGAGCTTCTCAAGGTCGGCGGCCGTCGCCGTCCGCATCCATAGCAGGTAGTCGGCCAACGCGCCGATCTGAGCGCGCGACAGCGTATCGCCGAACCGCGGCATGTCGTTCATCGGTCCGAAGCGATGCAGCGCCCCCGGATCGGCGATCATGCCCTCGAGGTAGGCCCGGCTCCCGTAGCCCGCCAGGTTGGGACCGGTGAGCGCGTCGGTGCCCGTGCGCTCGTGGCAGTCGGCGCAGGTGCCCTCGTCGAACAGCGGCTTGCCGCGCTCGACCTTGGCGGCGTCGACGTCGGTCGCGCCGGTCTCGGCGTACAGCAGCTCGACCAGGGCGTCGAGCTCGTCGGGCGTCGCCTCGGTCTTCGGCATCGCGCTCTCGTTGCCGACGATCATGGGGCTCTTGCCGAAATGCTCGGGCGCCGACGGATCGCGGAGCAGCGAGCGGAGGTGGTCGCGGCTCGCGTGGCCGCGACCGAGGAGCGGCGCCTTGCGCTCATCGCCCTCGTGGCAGCTCGCGCACTCCGACGCCCACAGCTGCCGCGCCTCGAAGAACGGCGCGGTCGTGTACACCGCGAGGCCGCCCGGCGCGGGCACGCCGTGGGCCTTCGCGAGGCGACGGGCCCGCCGCGCGTCGCGGGCGATCGCGGCGTGGCGCCGATCGAGGTCCGGATGCAGGCCCGGGCGATCGTCCTGGTACGAGACGTACGCGATCCGCCCCGCGGCGATCAACGCCACGCCCATCACCGCGAGGATCGCGAGGTGGCGGGTCGACCGTCCGGGCTTGCCATCGACGATCGGCAGCGACGCCAGCGCGCCGATCACCAGGAGCGGCAGGCCGAGCGCGACCACGGTGCGCAGCGAGCCCGCGGCGTTGACCAGCGCGTAGAGCGGTCGCAGGTACCACTGCGGCCGGGCGTCGTAGATCGCGGTCGGATCGGCGGGGCCCTCGAGCCCGGCGCCGCCGGCGTGGATCGACCACGCGACCAGCGCCGCCAGCACCAGCGCCGCGACCACGACGTTGCGGAAGGTCTGGTGCGGCCACGCCGGCGTCGCCGCGCCGCGCGCGGGCAGCGGACCGTGGCGGCGGGCCAGGCGGCGGTAGGCGACGACCAGCGCGAGCGTGATCGCCGGCAGCACGATGACGTGCAGCGTGTAAAACCGCGTCAGCGTCAGGTTGCCGAAGTCGTTGCCGCCCTGCACGCCCTCGGTGAGCTTGGGCCCGAGGCCGGGCGCGTCGTCGGCGTAGCCCAGCTCGACCTTGGTCGCCCAGTAGCCGTACTGATCCCAGCGCAAGACGAAGCCGGTGATCGAGTAGCCGACCATCACGCCGAGCAGCGCCAGGCCGATCCACCAGGTCAGCTCGCGCGGCGCGCGGTAGCCGCCGCGCACCGCGGTGATCAGCAGGTGCAGGCCGGCGACGACGACGATCGCCGACATGCCCCAGCGATGCACGCCGCGCACGAACGATCCCAGCGGCACCTGATCCTCGAGGTACGCCACCGACGCCCAGGCCGCGCCGGTCGACGGGCTGTAGTAGAGCGCCATCAGCGTGCCCGTCACCGCCTGCACGATCA
>JAYTAJ010000002.1:0-12072 GCA_043737575.1 Myxococcales bacterium
ACGCTGCTCCTGACGTTCTTCTTCCGGCACTTCCACGAGCTGTTCGAGCACCCCGACGCCGACGATCCCACCGGCACGCGGCGCAAGCGCCACATCTTCATCGCCCAGCCGCCGCTGTACAAAGTGAAGCGCGGCAAGGTCGAGCGCTACCTCAAGAACGAGGACGCGATGGAGGACTTCCTCCTCGACAGCGTGTGCGACGACACCGTGGTCGGCGGTCAGCACGACGGCAAGCCGAAGCTGCTCACGGGCGTCGAGCTGAAGCACGCGATCAAGCGCGCCAACGAGGCGAAGCGGCTGCGCGGCCTGGTCGATCGTCGTGGCGACGGTCGCATCCTCGCCGCGTTCGCCGAGGCCGGGCTGAAGGTCGAAGATCTGCGCGACCGCGCGCGGGTCGAGATGCTGACGGCCCAGGTCACCGACGAGCTGGTACTGAGACATACCGAGCTGGCGGGGCTGCGCTTCGAGGAGCCGCGGCTCGACGACGAGCATGGCACCTGGGAGATCAAGGCCTCGGCGGGCGTCGGGGGCGTGCGGCGCGACACCAAGATCGATCTCGACATCGTGCGCTCCGCCGAGTTCAGCGGGCTGCGCAAGATCGTCGACGAGCTGCGCGGCCTCCTGATCGGACCGTTCACGGTGAGCCACGACGGTGGGCCCGCGAACCCGGCCGCGACCTTCGACGAGGTCGCCGGGACGATCGAGGAGCTCGGCCGCAAGGGGCTGCAGATCCAGCGCTACAAGGGCCTGGGCGAGATGAACGCCGAGCAGCTGTGGGAGACGACGATGGACCCGGCGCGTCGCAACCTCCTCGAGGTCAAGATCGACGACGTCAACAGCGCCAACGACATCTTCTCGACGCTGATGGGCGACATGGTCGAGCCGCGTAGACTGTTTATTGAAGAGAACGCGTTGAACGTTCGCAACTTGGACGTTTGATCGGACGGGGTCACGTAGGTCGAACGCCAGCAGATCGTAGGTCGAACGCCAGCAGATCGCGGATCGTAGGTCGAACGCCAGCAGATCGTAGATCGTGGATCGTAGATCGTGATTCCGGAGGTTTCATGACAGTGCATCGCAGTCGCATCCTCGGGATCGGCGCCTACCTGCCGCCGCGCGTGGTGACCAACGACGAGCTGGCGACGATGATGGAGACCACCAACGAGTGGATCGTCGAGCGCACCGGCATCGAGGAGCGGCGCTGGGTCGGGCCCGATGAGGGCGGCGCCGACATGGCGGCGAAGGCGGCGCGCGAGGCGATGGATCGCGCGGGCGTCCTGCCCCGTGACATCGACGCGTTGATCTACGCGACGCTGTCGCCCGACTACAACTTCCCGGGCGGCGGCGTCTTCACGCAGCGGCTGTTGGGGCTGCGCGAGATCCCGTGCTTCGACATCCGCCAGCAGTGCTCCGGGTTCATCTACGGCCTCGGCATGGCGGACGCGTTCATCCGCGCCGGTCAGTACCAGCGCATCCTGGTGATCGGCTCCGAGGTCCACTCGACCGGGCTCGATCTGACGACCCGCGGCCGCGACGTGTCGGTGCTGTTCGGTGACGGCGCGGGTGCGGTCGTGGTCGGCCGCGCCACCGACGACGCTCATCTGATCCTGTCGTCGCACCTGCACGCCGACGGCACCGACGCCGAGATCCTGTGGGTCGAGTCGCCGGCCAGCCGCCACCACCCGCGCATCACCGAGGCCGACATGGCTGCGGGCAAGCACTACCCGTCGATGCAGGGCAAGAAGGTCTTCAAGCACGCGGTGACGCGGCTGCCGCAGGCGATCATGGAGGGCATGATCGCCAACGGGCTCAAGCTCGACGACATCGACATGGTGATCCCGCACCAGGCCAACCTGCGCATCAACCAGATGGTCGCGAAGCTGATCGGGCTGCCCGAGCACAAGATGCACAACAACATCCAGCGCTACGGCAACACCACCGCGGCGACGATCCCGATCTGCATGCACGAGGCGATCGAGCTCGGCAAGATCAAGTCCGGCGATCTGGTGTGCCTCATCGCGTTCGGCGCGGGTCTCACCTGGGGCAGCGTCTTTCTTCGGTACTAGTGACCTACCAGCTCCACGTCACCGCGCGGCCCGAGGACATCGACGACCTCGGCCACGTCGGCAACCAGGTCTACCTGCGCTGGGTGCTCGAGATCGCGGTCGCGCACTCGACCGCGCTCGGCTGGTCGTGGGCCGACTACCAGCGGCTCGGCGCGGGCTGGGTGGTGCGCCGCCACGAGCTCGACTACCTGGCCCAGGTGGTGGTCGGCGCGGACGTGACCGCGACGACCTGGGTCGACTCGTGGAAGGGCGTGTCGTGCGTGCGGCGAACCGAGCTGCATCGTGGCGCGCTCGCGGTGCTGCGCGCCGCGACGACCTGGGTCTTCATCGACTTCGCCTCGGGCAAGCCGCGCAAGATCCCCGACGAGATCCGCGGACTGCTGGCGCAGCATCCGACCGCGCTCGGTTAGGGCGTGCGCAGCAGCAGCAGGTACTCGACGTTGCCGGCCGGTCCGCGCAGCGGCGACTCGAGCACGTCGCCGACGCCGAAGCCGCGCTCGGCGGCCCAGGTCCGGACCTTGTCGATCGCGCCCTGCCGAGCGTCCGGATCCCGGACGACGCCGCCGCGCGCGACGAGGTCGCGGCCGACCTCGAACTGCGGCTTCACCAGCGCGATGATCGGCTTGCCCGACGGCGGCCGCAGCAGCTCGACGACGCGCGGCAGCACCAGCGTCAGCGAGATGAACGACACGTCGATCACCGCGAGGTCGCACGGCTCGGGTACGCGGTCGAGGGCCATCTCGCGCACGTTCGCGCGCTCGAGCACGACGACTCGCGGATCCTGGCGCAGCGACCACGCGAGCTGACCGTAGCCGACGTCGATCGCGTAGACCCGCCGCGCGCCGCGCCGCAGCAGCAGGTCGGTGAAGCCGCCGGTCGACGCGCCGAGATCGATCGCGACGGCGTCGGTCGGATCGATCGCGAAGCCGTCGAGGCCGTGCAAGAGCTTGAGCGCGCCGCGCGACACGTACGGATGATCAGCCTCGCGCAGCGCCAGCTCGACGTCGGCCGCGAGCTGGGCGCCGGCCTTGGTGGCGACCTCGCCGCGCACCAGCACCTTGCCGGCGAGGATCAGGGCCTGGGCCCGGCCGCGGCTCGGGGCGAGGCCGCGCGCGACCAGCAGGTTGTCGAGGCGCTCCTTCGCCACGCTCAAGCGAACAGTTTTTCGCCGACCAGCAGGTGCTCGAGCGTCTCGCGGGCGCGGATCACCCGCCAGCGATCGCCGTCGACCATCACCTCGGCCGCGCGGGGCCGGGTGTTGTAGTTCGACGACATCGTGAAGCCGTAGGCGCCCGCCGCGCCGATCGCGAGCAGCTCGCCGGACGCCATCGTGGGCAGCGCGCGATCGCGGGCGAGGAAGTCGCCGGTCTCGCAGATCGGCCCGACGACGTCGGTGACCTGGACCTCGGCGTCGGCCTTGCGCCGCACCGGCTGCATCGGGTGATGGCTGCCGTAGAACGACGGCCGGATGAGATCGTTCATCGCGGCGTCGACGATCGTGAAGTGCTTGGTCTCGCCGGGCTTGCGGTACAGCACCTTGGTGACGAGGGTGCCGGCCGGCCCGACGATCGAGCGGCCGGGCTCGACCAGCAGGCGGAGGTTGCGCTGGCCGAGCGGCGCCAGCGCGGCCTTGACCGCGGCGCCGTACTCGCCGTGCGATGGCGGCGGCGCGTCGCCGTCCTTGCCGTAGTCGATGCCGAGCCCGCCGCCGATGTCGATCATCGCGAGCTCGATGCCGTCGGCCTCGAGGTTGGTGACCAGCCCGCACAGCCGATCGATCGCGGCCGAGAACGGCGCGGTCTTGGTGAGCTGGCTGCCGATGTGGCAGTCGATGCCGCGCACCGCGAGGTTCGCCATGCCCGCGGCGCGGCGGAACACGTCGCGCGCGACGTCGGCGGCGATGCCGAACTTGTTCTGCTTCAAGCCGGTCGAGATGTACGCGTGGGTCTGGGCGTCGACGTCGGGGTTGACCCGCAGCGACACCGGCGCCACCACGCCCGCGGCGCGCGCGAGCCGATCGAGCACGACCAGCTCCTCGATCGACTCGACGTTGAACGCGAGGATGCCGGCGGCGAGCGCGGTCTTGATCTCCGCCTCGGTCTTGCCGACGCCGGAGAACACCACCTTGCCGGGATCGCCGCCGGCGCGCTGCCAGCGGTACAGCTCGCCGCCCGACACGATGTCGGCGCCGGCCCCGAGCTTCGCGAGCACGCCGAGGATCCCGATCGACCCGTTGGCCTTCACGCTGTAGCAGATCAGATGATCGACGCCGTCGAGCGCCGCGTCGTACGCGCGGTACGCCGCCTCGATCGCGGTCTTGCTGTAGACGTAGACCGGCGTGCCGACCTCGCTGGCGATCGCGGGCAGCGCGATGTCGTCGCAGTGGAGGACGTCGTCGACGTAGTGGAAGGGCGGACGGCTGACGGGCGGTGGAGTCACGGCGAATCTCCTGCGAGGCTGGCCTCGACGCGTTCGAGCTCGGCGAGCACACGGTTGCGGGCAGGACCGCCGACGACGTCGCGGCGATCGACGGCGCGGGCCGGGTCGAGCCAGTCGAAGACGTCGGGATCGAAGCGAGGATCGGCGGCGCGCAGCTCGGCGATCGACAGCTCGGCGAGCTCGCGGCCGGCGGCGCTGGCGGTGCGCACCAGGTTGCCGGCGACGTCGTGGGCGTCGCGGAACGCCGCGCCCTTGCCGACCAGGTAGTCGGCGAGCTCGGTCGCGACCAGGTAGCCGCGATCGACCGCGGCCCGCAGCCGCGCGACGTCGAGCTCGAGCGACTCGATCATCCCGGCGGCGACGTCGAGGCACGCCCGCGTGGTCTCGACCGCGTCGTACAGCGGCTCCTGGGTCTCTTGCAGGTCCTTGTTGTACGCGAGCGGCAGGCCCTTCACGACGGTCATGAGCGTGACCCACGCGCCGATCACCCGGCCGACCTTGGCGCGCAACAGCTCGGCGAGATCGGGGTTCTTCTTCTGCGGCATCAGCGACGAGCCCGAGCACCACGCGTCGGACAGCCGCGCGAAGCCGAACTCCTGCGAGGTCCAAAGCACCAGCTCCTCGCCGAGCCGCGACAGGTGGACCGCCACCACCGCGCACGCGGCGACCAGCTCGATCGCGAAGTCGCGATCGCCGACGGCGTCGAGGCTGTTGCGGGTGATCGCCGGTAACCCGAGCGCCGCCGCGACCGCGTCGCGATCGATCGGGAAGGTGGTGGCGGCCAGGGCGCCGGCGCCGAGCGGCGACACCGCGGCGCGGCGCGCGGCATCGACGATGCGGCCGCGATCGCGATCGAGCATCTCGACGTACGCGAGGAAGTGGTGCGCGGCGCGGACCGGCTGCGCTCGCTGCAGGTGCGTGTAGCCGGGCATCAGCGTGTCGAGGTGGCGGCGGGCCTGAGCCGCGAGCGCGCGCTGCAGCTGGCTGATGCCGTCGAGCAGCTCGTCGGCCGCGGCCCGCGCGTACAGCCGCAGATCGAGCGCGACCTGATCGTTGCGGCTCCGGCCGGTGTGCAGCCGCCGCCCGGCGTCGCCGATCGCATCGATCAGCCGCGCCTCGACGTTCATGTGGACGTCCTCGAGGGCGGGGTCCCACGGCAGCGAGCCATCGGTCAGCCGATCGCGCACGTCGGCGAGTCCGCCCGCGATCGCCTCGGCGTCCTCGGCCGAGATCACGCCGACCGCCGCCAGCATCCGCGCATGAGCCGTCGATCCCTCGACATCATGCGGCAACAGCCTTCGATCGAACTCGACCGACGCGTTCATCGCCTGCGCCGCCGCCGCGAGGCTGCCCTCGAAGCGTCGGCTGCGCGCGCCCTTCGTACCGCTCATCGCGCGCAGTATACGGTCAACCCGCCGCTCCACACCTCGATCGACGATCCGATCCGGACCGCGTCGAGCACTTCACCCTCGATCGACGATCCGGACCGCATCGAGCACTTCAACCCGATCCAGGATCCGGACCGCATCGAGCACTTCAGTGCCCGCTCCACGGCCACCCGTCCGAGCTCGATTCGATCACCCGCGCTACGCAGCCGCCTTGGAGAAGAGCGCGTCCACTTCGGCGGCGACCTTGTCCTCGGGCGAGTCCTTGGCGATCGCGATCTCTTTCACCAGCAGCGCGCGCGCGGTCTCGAGCATGCGGCGCTCACCGAAAGACAGATCCTTCGTGTTGCGAAGCACCGACAGATCGCGGAGGACCTCGGCGATCTCGAAGACGCTGCCGGTCTTGATCTTCTCCATGTACTCGCGGTAGCGGCGGTTCCAGGTCTGGGTGTCGCGCGGGACGTCGCGCGACTTCAGGATCGCGTAGACCTCCTTCACCTGCTTGGAGGCGATGAGCTCGCGCAACCCGACCGTGTCAGCGTTCGCTGTCGGCACCATGATCTTGAGGCCAGTCTCAAGGATCTTGAGGATGTAGACGCTGGTCTGGGCCCCACCGATATCCCGCTTCTCCACCGCCACCACCTCGGCGACCCCGTGAACCGGATAGACCGCCTTATCTCCGACCTGAAACTGTTGCTTCACAAAACTGACCTCGTGGGCGCCGATTTGCGTCCGCCGATTGTAGCAAGCCAGGCTCGTCGAGTCAATCTTTGGGAACCCGAGCGACTGACGAAAGGCTATTCGATTCAGCCACTTACTTCTTGGCGAGGTACTCGACGATCGTCGCGACCGCGAAGCCGGTCCCGCCGCGTGGCACCGACGGCCGCGCGCTGGTGAGCGACGCGGGGCCCGCGATGTCGACGTGGACCCACGGCGTGTCCTTCGCGAAGGTCTTGAGGAACAGCCCCGCGGTGATCGCGCCGCCGAAACGATCGCCGGTGTTGCGCATGTCGGCGACGGTGCTCTTCAGCTGATCGCGGAGCCGCACGTTGAGCGGCAGGCGCCACATGTCCTCGCCCGCGCGCTCCGCCGCCGCCATCCACTCCTTCAACAACCCGTCGTGATCGGACATCACGCCCGCGGTGTACGGCCCGAGCGCCACCATGCACGCGCCGGTCAGGGTCGCGAAGTCGAACATCGCGTCCGGCTCGATCTTGGTGCGGACATACGTGATCGCGTCGCCGAGCGTCAGCCGGCCCTCGGCGTCGGTGTTGTTGATCTCGACGGTGGTGCCGTCCATCGATGTCAGCACGTCGCCGAGCCGGTAGGCGCGGCCCGACACCATGTTCTCGCAGCACGCGGCGACCGCGTGGATCTCGAACTCCGAGCCGAGCAGCGCGAGCGCCTCCATCGCGGCGATCACCGCGGCGGCACCCGACATGTCGACCTTCATGTCCTCCATCGCGTTCGACGGCTTGAGCGAGTAGCCGCCCGAGTCGAACGTGATGCCCTTGCCGATCAGCGCGACCTTCTTCTTGGGCTTCTTCGTGGGCTTGTAGACGAGGTGGACCAGCTTCGCCTCCTGGTCCGAGCCGCGGCCGACCGCGAGGAACATCCCCATCCCGAGCTCTTCGCACTTCTTGGCGTTGAGGATCGTGACCGACAGCTGCGGGTGGCGCTTGGCGATCTCGGTGGCCTCGGCGGCGAGCTGCGTCGGCGTCATGAACGCCGCGGGCTCGTTGATCATGTCGCGGGCCTTGCACACCGCGGTGGCGACGGTGCGGCCGCGATCGAACGCGGCGCGGACCTGCTTGGCCTCAGCCGCGGACGAGCGCGCGCCCTTGGGATCGGTGATGAAGCCGAACGAGGTCAGCGGCGCAGGACGCTTGGAGTCGTCGGAGGTCAGGTACTTCGAGAAGCGATAGGTGCCGCACAGGGCACCCTCGACCAGCATCTGGATCGCGCCACCGAGGCGGGCTCCCAGGGCGGGGACGACCATGGCCACCGAGGCTGCGCCGAGGCGACCGGCGGTCTGGGCTGTGACCGCGCCCACATCGCGAAAGGACGTGAGCTTGAGGTCCGACTTACCACCTGCGCCGAGCACCAGGACCCGCTGCGCTCGCATCGCGCCGCCGCTCCACAAGCACAGTGATTGCGCTGGCTTGCCATCGAAGCCCTCGGCCTTTGCCGCGGTGGAAAGGGCGCCTTTCAAGGCCGAATCGAAGGCCTTGTAAAGCGCGTCTTTCGATGGATCCCCAAACACCACCAGGGCGACGAGATCGACCGGAGCGGTCAGTGCAGGTTCAATGAGATGAGCAAAATCCATATGTTACCAGCACTTCGCAGCAGGGTTGCACATTTCTACGGGACGGGCGCTTCGATGTAAAGGAAAGGAAAGGGCGGATTGACGCGGGAGTGCGGTCTCCGTAACCTCGGGGCTGTTGAAATCGCAAGGGGAGAATATGGCGCGTAATCATGCATCTGCGCGGCCCGCACAGCGCAAGGGCTCGTCCAAGTCTGTCACTCAGAAAGTCGTTCAGTCGTCGGCGCCGCGCGCGCCGCTACCTGCACCGAAGCCGGAGCCCGTGAAGCGCGCAGGCGAGCTTCCGGTGCCGCGCGCGACGTACTTCTTGTAGCGCTCGCGCGCTACGCGCTCACGAATCGTCGTCAGACGATTCTTCGGCGGCGTCGGACTCGGGATCCGCCGCCGCATCGGTGTCGTCGTCGTCGATCGGACTGTCGTCACCGCGATCGATCGCGCTCATCGCGCGACCGAAGCGGATCGCGTCGGCGAACGGCTCGTTGGTCGCCATCACGACCCACGCGCGCTGGAATCGATCGGCCAGCTCGGCGATCTCCTCGAGCTGATCGCCGCTGAGGTGACGCCGCGCCCGGCCGAGGCCGCTGGCGATCAAGTACGCGTCATCACCCGACAAGCTCGCGAAGAACGGCGCGAAGTCGCCGGTCGGATCGGCGGTGAGCGGATCGTGGGCGCAGATGATGCCGAGCTCCTGGGCAAAGGCCTCGGCGATCGGCGGATCCCACAGGCCGCCCGGATGCCAGACCCGGACGCAATCGCCGAGCAATTCCGCGGGCACGACCTCGGCGAAGAAGCGCCGCATCAGATCGCGGTTGGCGCTCGACGGCGACAGCTCGGGGCCGGTCCGGAACACCGCGACCCCGGCGTCGAGCGTGCGGCACGCCTCGACGAGGGCGGTGACGCCGTGATCGCGCTCGGGCCCGGGACGGAAGCGCCCGATCTCGGCGCGGCGCTCGGGCGGGATGGGCCAGCCACGGTTGCCGAAGCCGCGCTGCGGCGGCTCGTGGGTGATGATCGCAGGCGCGACGACGCCGAACGCGTGCTTGCGCGTGACGCTCTGGCGCCAGCGCTTCATGACCGAGGGTCGGACCGGCCCGAAGTGGAGCGTGTTCACCTCGAGGTACGGCAGCCGCTGAAAATACCGCGGCCATCCGACCCCTGCGGGAAGTCCCGCGCAACCGACGATGACGTGCTTGGCCATGCTGTCCGTGCCGTTGACCGGCTGATCTCGGCACGCGTAGAGTGCGCGCGAAAGTCACGCTACGACGCGCGCGGTTGCGCGCGCAAGCGACAGGAGGCCCCTCGTGCAGTTCTTCATCGACACCGCCGACGTCCGTGAGATCAAGGAAGCCGCGGCGATGGGACTCGTCGACGGCGTTACGACCAACCCATCGCTGGTCGCCAAGACCGGCCGCAAGTTCCGCGACGTCCTGCTCGAGATCTGCGACGTCGTCGACGGTCCGGTCTCGGCCGAGGTCGTGACGCTGACCTGCGACGAGATGATGCGCGAGGCCCGCGAGCTGGCGGCGCTACGCACGAACATCGTCGTCAAGATCCCGCTCATCCCCGAGGGGCTGAAGGCGGTCAAGATCTGCGCCGCCGAGGGCATCAAGACCAACGTCACGCTGTGCTTCACCGCGACGCAGGCGCTGCTCGCGGCCAAGGTCGGCGCGACCTACATCTCGCCGTTCATCGGTCGGCTCGACGACGTCTCGACCGAGGGCATGCAGGTCATCGCCGATATCCTCGAGATCTACGATCGCTACGGCTACGAGACCCAGGTGCTGGTCGCGTCGGTGCGCCACCCGATCCACGTCTTGCAGTCGGCCAAGCTCGGCGCCCACGTCGCGACCTGTCCGCTGTCGGTGCTGCTCCAGCTCGCCAAGCATCCGCTGACCGACCTCGGCCTGACGCGGTTCCTGGAGGACTGGAAGAAGGTCCCGCAGTAGGATCGGCGGGTGTCGCGGTTCGTCGTGGTGGTCTCGCTGATCGGCGGCTGTGCGCCGCTCGATGGACCGCGGGTCGATGACCTGGAGCCGGGCGCGGCGGCGCGCGGTGCGAGCGTCGTGCTGTACGGCGCCGGGTTCTGCGGCGGCGGTGCGAGCGTCGACGGACGCTGCGAGCCGCTGCCGTCGGGCGCGGTCGACTTCGGGCTGAGCCCGCCGATCGCGCGCGCCGAGCTGCGGTCGTGGCGCGACGGCGCGATCGATGTGCTTGTCCCGGCCAGCGTCGACATCGGCGCGACCACGGTGTACGTCACCGTCGACGGCCGCTCCTCCAACGGCGTCTCCTTCGAGGTCCTGCCATGACCGATGCAGCATCGCGCCGCGCGTTCTCCGTCGCCATCTACGCCCGCCGCCGCGGCACCGGCGGCGAGGTCCTCGCGATCTTCCACAAGCGGCTCGCGACCTGGCTGCCGGTCGGCGGCGAGCTCGAGGCCGACGAGACCCCGCTCGAGGCGGCGACCCGCGAGCTGCGCGAGGAGACCGGGTTGAACGGCCGCTTCGGGCCGCTGCAGGGCGCGCTCGACGGCGTGCCGTGGGGCTACCTCGGCTACGAGGAGCACCTGGCGGGCTCGAAGGGGCTGCACCTGAACTTCGTGTTCGTCGCCGACGTCGCCGACGACGCGGTGGTCACGCCCAACGACGAGGTCGTCGACTGGCGCTGGGTCGATCGCGACGAGCTGGCGCGCCTCGAGTCGCCGCTCAACGTCCGGCAGTTCGGCTTCGCGGCGCTCGACGCGGTCGTCGTCCCCCGCGTCTAGCGATGCGGATCCGCCAGCACGTCAATCCGAACGTCACGTTCTTCTCGACGTTCCGCGGCGAGCGCCCGGCGCTGATCGACGATCGGCCGCTCGAGGTCGAGATCGGCTGCGCCGACGCGCAGTTCTTGTTCGAGCGCGCGGCGATCGAGCCGGGCCGCCAGTACGTCGGGCTCGAGATCCGCGAAGAGCTGGTCGCCTGGGTCAACCACAAGGCGCGCACCCTCGGCGCGCCGGTGGTCGCGGTGTTCTGTCACGCCCAGAAGCACCTCGTCGAGATCTTCGCGCCGCGGACGATCGATCGGGTGTTCATCAACTTTCCGGATCCGTGGTTCAAGCGTCGCCACGCCGATCGCCGCATGGTCGACGACGAGCTGGTGCGCAACCTGGCGCCGCTGGTGCGCCCGGGCGGCGACGTGCTGATCCAGAGCGACGTCTGGGAGGTCGCCCTCGAGGCGATGGAGTCCTTCGAGCGCCGCGACGACGACTTCGTCAACCTCGCGGGCGAGTGGACGTTCTGGCGCGACGGCAATCCGTTCGGCGTGCGGTCCTGGCGCGAGCAGAACGCCGAGGCCACGGGCCTGCCGATCTGGCGCGTCCGCTATCTCCGCCGATGACACGGGGTCTTGGGTGGGGTCCCCCATCGGGGCGTGACCCGATGGGGGAGGGGCTGGACGACATATACCCAGCGTGTCTAGAAGCTCGCGAGGTTAGCTGCGCGACGGCTGCCATGCTGCCATGGCGCTGCCATCGCGACTAGGAAGCGTAGGCGAACTCGACCGAGGGGAAGTCGACGACGCGGTGAGCGTCGCTGTCGGCGACGGGGTTGGAGGGACGACGATCCTGGCGGCCGAGATCGACGTTGGCCACGGCTGCGACCAGGTGGGAGCGGGACAGGTGAACGTAGCGCTGGAGCTGCTTGAGGTCGGAGTGGCCGAGCAACTGGGCGACGGCGGCAGGGACAACGCCGTCCATCGTGAGGTGCGACGCGTAGCTGTGGCGGAGGCGGTGCCACCCGAATTGCGGCAGGCCCGCCTTCTCCTGGGCGCGGTAGAGCCGGTTGTACAGCGCGGTCTCGTTCACGCGCCGACCCTTGCGGGT
>JAYTAJ010000003.1:0-2261 GCA_043737575.1 Myxococcales bacterium
GTAGGGCCGAGCTGGTAGCCTAGCGGGCGATGCGCGCCCACCTCGCGACCGTCGCCGTCGCCGTCGCCGCCACCGTCGCGCTCGCGGGCGGCTGCTACACCAACGCGTTCTCGAATGCCGCCAAGGCGAAGAAGATCCAGAAGCGCGATCTGGAGCGCGCGCTGCCCGCGGTGCTCGAGGTCGAGAGCCCGGTCCCGGGCGAGGCCCGCACGGCCCACGTGCGGATCTGGGTCGACGAAGACTTCCGCGCGCAGAACGTGCGTTGGCGGACGCAGATCGAGGAGCAGCTCGACGAGGCCAACCAGTTCCTGGTGCCCGCGGTCGGCATCCGCCTCGAGGTCAAGACCATCGAGCCGTGGCCGACCCGCAGCGCCGACAAGCGCCTCGCCGACGTGCTCGCCGCGCTCGAGGCCCAGGATCCCGGCGACGACGTCGACTGGGTGATCGGCTACGCGTCGTCGCTGTCGTTGATCGGCGCGTCGTTCGAGCAGCTCGGCTACGCGCGGATGCTGGGCCGCCACCTGGTGGTGCGCGGCTACGCCGACGCGCCCGAGCGCAAGAACTTCCTCGCCGCGTTCCCCGACACCAGCGCCGACGATCGCGAGCGCGTCCATCAGGCGCGGCGCCGCCACAAGCAGACCACGATCTTGCTGCACGAGATCGGGCACACGCTCGGCGCGCCCCACGAGACCGAGGCGAGCTGGCTCCTGCATGGCACCTACGACATCAACATGGCGACCTTGTCGCAGCCGAGCCGCGAGCTGATGCGCTTGACGCTCGAGACCTGGATCAACCCGCGCTCGACCTGGGACCGGCGCGCGGTGGCGGCGCGGCTGGTGTCCTACTTCGAGGCCAATCCGTGGGGCGGCTGGGTCGCGGACGAGCTCGCCGAGTTCACCGCCGAGCTGCGCGCGTCGTCGTACCAGAGCGGCGCGACCGGGCCCGGCCCGGCGCTGACCGTGCCCGCCGCGGCGTTCGATCAGTACCGCCGCGCCGGCGATCTGGCGCGGGCCGGCAAGCTGGCCGAGGCCAGGGCCGAGCTCGACTCGCTGGTCGCCGCGTACCCGGCGACGCCCGACATCCGCCAGGCGATCTGCGAGGTGGCGGTCGCCGCCGATGGGCCGTCATCGCCGTCGGCGACCAAGGCGTGCGAACGCGCGGCCCAGGTCGCCCCCGACGATCCGCGGCCGTACTTCGCGCGGGTCGGCCCGCTGCTCACCGCGGGCGATCGCACCGCGGCGTTCGCGCTGCTGGCGCGGGTCGAGGCGATCGCGGGCGATCGCGGCGACGTCTGGCTGTCGATGGCGACCTTGTATCAAGGCCAGACGCTGGTGACCCGGGCCGAGGCCGCGGCCGCGCGCGCCAACGCCCTCACCGCGGCGAGCGGCGACGACGTGCTGGCGTGGGGCCGCCGCACCCGCGCTCGCTACGGTCTGCCGCCGAGCGCCAAGAGGTGGCGCATCGCCGAGCTCGACGAGGGCGCGTTCGTCACCGCGGTGCGCGAGCTGCTCGACGCGATCTACGCCAACAAGCTCGACGACGCCAAGGTCAAGGCCGCCGCCGCCGACAAGAAGTGGAAGGGCGCGCCCGGGCTGCTCGCGGCGCGCTGCGATCTGGCGCTGCGCTCGAACCAGATCGGCCAGGCCCGAGCGCTGTGCGACAAGGCGATCGCGGCGTGGAGCGGCGCGGCGTGGGCGCTGTACCTGCGCGGCGTGCTGCTGTTGCAGGACGGCAAGACCAAGCCGGCGATCGCGTCGTTGCGCGCGGCGATCACCGCCGAGCCGGAGCTGGGCCAGGCCTACCGCGCGCTGGCGAAGGCCTACGATCGCGCCAGCGACGCCGACGGCCGCGCCGCCCTCGCGGTCGAGTACGAGGCGCGGTTCCGCTCGAAGCTGCCGTGATCGATCAGCGGGCGGCGGTGTCGCGCGGCAAGCGGACCGAGACGATCGTCCCGACCTCCTCGGTCGACGTGACGGTGATGTCGCCGTCGTGAGCGAGCGCGATCTGCCGCGCGATGAACAGGCCGAGGCCGAGGCCCGAGCTCGACGTCCGTCCCGGCCGCCGCTGGAACGGATCGAAGAGCGTCGGCAGCGACGTCGCCGGGATGGCGCCGCGGTTGCGGACCTGCACGACGATGTCGGCGCCGCCGCCGTCGAGGCCGACCGTGACCCGGTTGCCCGAGGTGCCGTGCCGGAGCGCGTTGGCGATCAGGTTGCTGAGCAGCTGGAGCAGGCGCGCCGGATCGCCCGCGGTCACGCAGT
>JAYTAJ010000004.1:0-5239 GCA_043737575.1 Myxococcales bacterium
CGTCGAACGAGTTCCTCACCAGCATCGGCTCGCTCGCGCGGACCGCGCCGACCGCCGCATCGCCGTGGCTGCCGCCGTTGGACAACCGCGTCGCGATGCTGGTCACCGTCGGGCGCACCTACCGCCTCGGCGTCCCGTACGCGCCGCTCTACCACCTCGCCGCGCCGATCCTCGACCCGATCACGGGCCGCCCGATCGGGCTGTCGGAGACGACCGAGGACGCGGCGACCGCGTGGCTCGCGGGCGGCCCGCCCCATGGATCGATGCGCGAGGCCGCCGAGCTCGAGGGGCTGATCTGCGGCGACGGCCCGCAGCCGATCGACGCGCCGCTCGCGCGCATCACCGTGCCGCTGTTCTACCTCGGCGCCGCGGGCGGGGTCGGCGAGCTCGGGCTGTACTCGACGACGCAGGTCGGGTCGACCGACGTGACGACGCTGGTGGTGCAGGAGCTCGCGCCCGCGCAGCGCGCCGAGGATTTCGGCCACGTCGATCTGCTGCTCGCCGCCGACGCGCCCGCGCGCGCGTGGGCGCCGCTCGCCACTTGGCTCGGGCAGCACTGACGCGGTACAGCTGGGCGTGGCCGCGAGCGCATGTCTCACCGAGGACGAGCTGCTCGGGCTCGCGACGGGCGCGCTCGCCGAGGCGCCCGCGGCCGAGGCCCACCTCGCGACCTGCGCGACCTGCAGCGCGCTGCTCGCGGGCGCGGTGCGCGGCGATCGCACCCGGGCGTGGGACGCGCTGGCGGGCACGACCCTCGGGCCGTATCGCCTCGACGCGCAGCTCGGCTCGGGCGGCATGGGCGCGGTCTATCGCGCGTGGGATCCGCGGCTCGGCCGCGCGATCGCGGTGAAGGTGCTGCACGGCGACGGCGCGCAGCACGCCGAGCGGCTCGCCGCCGAGGCCCGCGCCGCCGCCGCGATCGATCACCGCGCGATCGTCGGCATCCACGACGTCGGCGTCGCCGATGGCATGCCCTACGTCGCGATGGCGCTGGTCGACGGCGAGTCGCTGCGCAGCGTCCTCGCCGCGGGCGGGCTCGGCGTGGCGCGCGCGCGCGCGCTGGTGCTCGAGCTGCTCGACGGGCTCGCCGCCGCGCACGCCCGCGGCGTCGTCCACCGCGATCTCAAGCCCGAGAACCTCGTCGTCACCCGCGACGGCCTGCGCATCCTCGACTTCGGCCTGGCGCGGTTCGCCGACGCCAGCGCCGTCGACACCACCGCGTCGAGCAGCGTGCAGGGCACCGCGGGCTACATGGCGCCCGAGCAGGCGCGCGGCGAGCCCGCCGACGCCCGCGCCGATCTGTTCGCGGTCGGCGCGATCGCCTACGAGCTGGTGACCGGACGCCGCGCGTTCGGCGGCGCGACCCAGGCCGAGCGGCTGTCGGCGACCCTGCGCGACACCCCGCCGCTCGACGAGCTCGGCGACCTCGCGCCGATCGTCCTGCGCTGCCTCGCCAAGGAGCCGCGCGATCGCTTCCAGTCCGCCGCCGATCTCGCGTGGGCGCTGCGCACGACGACCGCGCCCGCGCCGCCGCCCGCGGCAGCGCAACCCTCGCGTCGCAACATCGTCGTCGGCACCGCGGCCGCCCTCGGGCTCGGCGGCGTCGGCTACGCGCTCGGCCGCCGCGGTCGCACCGCGCCGCCCGCCGAGCCTGCGCTGCGGCTGCTCACCCATCGGACGGGCCAGGTCTATCGCGCGCGCTTCACCCACGATGGCGGCCGCGTCGTCTACGGCGCCGCGTGGGACGCCGAGCCGGTCGCGATCCACGTGACGGATCTGGCGTCGGGCGAGACCAGCCTGCTCGAGCTGCCCAGCGCCGACGTCCTCGCGGTCTCGGCCCGCGGCGAGCTCGCCGCCAGCGTCGGGCATCGCTTCGTCGATCACCAGAGCGCCCGCGGTCAGCTCGCCATCGTGCCGCTCGCGGGCGGCGTGCGACGGCCGCTCGCCGACGACGTGCAGGACGCCGACTTCATGCCCGATCCGTCGACGCCTGGCGCCGCGCCCGTCGGCGCGTTCGCGGTGGTGCGCGCCAACCCCAGCGGGTTCCGCGTCGAGCTGCCGCTCGGCACCACGCTCGCCGAGGAGCCGGGCTGGATCACCCACGTCCGGGTCTCGCCCGACGGGTCGCAGGTCGCGTACCTCCGCCACCCGCAGGTCAACGACGACGCGGGCGGCCTCATGCTCGTCGACGTCGCGACCCGCGCCAAGCGCCTCGTCACCGGTCGCTGGGCCAGCATCTCGGGCCTCGCGTGGGATCCGCGCGGCGACGCGCTGTGGTTCACCGCGTCGTCCAACAGCCTCCGCACCACGCTGCGCCGCACCACCCTCGACGGCCGCGTCACCGCGCTGCGCAGCCGCGCCACCGCGCGCGTGCAGATCCACGACATCAGCGCCGATCGCCGCGGCCTCGTCACGCACGAGACCTGGCGACTGCGCGCGATGGCGGGCGATCACGATCGCTCGCTGTCCGACACCTCCTACGTCTCCGATCTGTCCGCCGATGGCACCCAGCTCGTGGTCGGCGAGCTCGGCCACCTCGAGGCCGGAGTCGGCGCGTACCTGGTGCCGTTCGCGGGCGGCCGCCCGCTGCGGCTCGGCTCCGGCTTCCCCGTCGCGATCTCGCCGTCGGGCCTGCGCATCGCCGCCAACGTCAGCGAGGACGATCGCCTCGTCGTCTACTCGACCGGATCGGGCGACGCGCCGCCGATCGCCGCGCCTGGCTTCGTCACCGTCGCCCGCTGGATCGACGAGCGCGCGCTGATCGCGCTCTACGACGATCGGATCTGGCGGCTGTCCCTCGACCATCCGCCCGTCGCCCTCACCGCGACCGGCGGCCCCCTCGCCCTCGATCCCGCGCGGCGCCGCTGCGCCTACGTCGACGCCGCCCACACCCTCCAGGTCCTCGATCTCGCCACCGCCACCACGCGCGCCCTGCCCGGCGAGTTCGTGCAAGCCGAGGTCTGCGGCTGGCTCGCCGCGCCCGACGCCATCGTCATCCGCACCACCACCACGCCCATCCTGCTCGATCGCATCGATCCGATCACCGGCGCGCGCAGCCGCCACCGCCAGGTCGATCCTCCCGCCATGGGCCTCCGCGCCGTCGACTGCTTCGTCCTCCACCCCGACGGCGAGCGCTTCGCCTACAGCTACGGCCAGAAGCTGTCCGAGCTGTTCGTGATGACCCCGATCGGCTGACGTGCGGGAGCGGTGCAACCGCGGGCCGCGGGGTGCGTCCTCTCCGCGTGCAGGCCTGGGTCGCATCGTCGCTGCTGGTGGTCGCGGCGTGTGCGAGCGCGCCGATGACGGCGGGGCGCGGCGTGAGCAATCGCGACGGCAGCGCGGCGCGAGCGGCGCCGACGGTGGAGCGGCGGGCGAGGTGGGACGCGCAGCCGATGACGGGCGCGGTGGGCTATCCGACGCTGCGGGCGTCGGTGCGCGCGACGCCGGGCTCGTGCTTGCACGGCTTCACCGAGAAGTCGTGGGACCGCGACGCGCTGTTCGCGACGACGGCGGCGCTCGCGGGCACCAGCGATCGCTGCGTGCTCGCGGCCGAGGCCTACGTCGCCGAGCTGGCGCTGGCGCTCGATCGCGAGGGCCCGGGCTGCAAGGGCAACTACGTCATGATCGTGCGGGCGTGGAGCGTCGCGGCGCGGCTGGCGTCGACGCAGGCGCGGCGGCGGATCGCGCTGCGCAACCGCGCCGAGGCGATGTGGCGTGATCAGGACTGGGAGGGCACCTGGAGCCTGGCGACCGGCGTCGCGGTGGCGCGGGCCTTTCGCGACGCGGTGGCGGCGGGCGATCGCGCGGCGATCGGCGGCGAGGTCGATGCGTGGATCCGCGCGCTGGCGTCGAGCCGTCGCGACCCCCGCCGCGAGCTGGCGCAGGCGATCGCGAACGCGCGCGCGCGCCACCGCGGGCTGGTCGAGCCGGCGCTGGCGCGGCGCCTCCACGCCGCGATCGACGACGCCACCGAGCGCCTCGCCAACGTGCCGCGCTAACCCGCGCGCTGGCCACCGTGCGGTGCAGCCGTGAGGTAACGTCGCCGCGATGTCTCGTCGACGGTCCGCGCCCGCCCGGGCGATGCTCGCGAGCGCCCTGATCGTCGCGAGCGCCGCGACCGCTGCCGCCTCGCCGCTCGATCTGTTCGGCTTCGGCGGCCGCTCGCCCGGCCTCGCGGGCACCGGCGTCGCGTCGACGACCGACTACGACGCGGTCTATCTCAACCCGGCCGGGCTCGCCGACGTCGAGCGCAAGCGCGCCACCGTCGGCGGCAGCTACGGCGACTTTCGCCTCGAGCTCGGCGGCCAGCCGACCGCGACCGATCCGCCGCGCGGGCTGACGATCGGCGGCCAGGTGCCGATGCCGCTCGGCGGCGCGCTGCGCGAACGGGTCGGGCTCGGCTTCGGCTTCTACGTGCCCGGCGAGGCGATCAACCGCGTCCGCGCGCCGTTCCCCGGCACGCCCACCTTCGCGCTGCTCGAGAGTCGCAGCCACGTCGTCGGGCTGATGGTCGCGGTCGGCGTCCGGCTGTCGTCGCGCTGGTCGGTCGGGCTCGGCGTCAACTCGCTCGCGATCCTGCGCGGCTCGATCGACGTCACCACCGACGGCGCCGGGCGGTTCACGACCCAGAGCCAGCAGCAGCTGCTCACCCGCTTCGCGCCGATCGCGGGCGCGCGGTGGCGGTGGCGCGACGACGTCGACCTCGGCGCGGTGGTGCGCGCGCCGTCGCGCTCCGACTACGACATCATCGTCACCAACGATCTGACCGCGGTGCTGCCGCTGTCGTTGCCGATCATCCACGTCGCCGGCACCGCGCAGTACGATCCGCTGGTGGTCGCGGTCGAGGGCGCGTGGCGGCCGGCGCCGTCGACGACGGTGACCGGCCACCTGGCGTGGCACCGCTGGAGCGCGTTCCCGCTGCCGACCCAGAACCCGGTCACCGGCAATCCGCCGCAGACCGAGCCCGGCTTCCACGACACCGCGGTGCCGCGCGCGTCGATCGAGCACGTCCGGCCCGCGCTCGGCGGCCGGGTCGCCGCGCGCGCGGGCTACGCGTTCCTGTGGAGCCCCGCGCCCGAGATGCGCGGCCGGCAGTCGCTGCTCGACAACCACCGCCACGAGCTCGCGGTCGGCGTCGGCGTCGCGTGGCCGGGCCGCGCGCTGCCGCTCCACGTCGACGCGTGGGTGCAGCTCCACCACCTCATGCCGCGCCGCCACACCAAGGACGCCGGGCTGTTCA
>JAYTAJ010000005.1:0-5235 GCA_043737575.1 Myxococcales bacterium
CGCGCTTCCTCGACGATCTGAGCCGGATGATCGCGGCGTCACCGTTCACGCTGATCGCCGTGGTCGTCGACAAGCGGCGGCAGATCGTCGGCGAGAATCCCTACAGCTTGGCGCTCGTCGTCGGGCTCTTGCACCTGACCCGCTACCTGCGCGGCTGCAGTGAGCCCGGGCTGACCCACGTCGTCGTCGAGAGCCGCGGCAAGAACGAGGACGCGTCGCTGCGCGAGACGTTCGATCGATTCTGCAGCCCGCGCGGAACGCTCGACGGTTGCAACCTCGATCTGGTGTTCGCGGCGAAGGCGCTCAACCACAGCGGGATGCAGCTCGCCGACATGGTCGCGCGACCGATCGGTCGGCACATCCTCGATCCGGCGCAGCCCAACCGCGCGTACGAGATCGTGCGGTGCAAGCTGTGGGGCGCGCCCGACGCGAACGGCCTCGGGCTCTACCTCTTGCCGTGACGTCAGCGCTCGGACAGCGAGCGCGTGGTGCGGTCCCAGCGCCAGACCGGGCCGTGGCCGGACAGGAGGACGCCGCCGCGCCAGGTGTCGATGCCGCCGTGGTGGACGCGATCGATCGCGCCGGCGAGGACGTCGCGACCGAGCGGGGTGACGGCGAGGCGATCGATCAAGCCGGCGGCGCCGAGGGTGGTGAGGGTCACCTCGAGCAGTCGGTCGGTGATCGGGTAGCCCGGATCGATGGCGTGGAGCGCGGCCATCAGCGCCGCCGCGTCGACGATGCCGCGGTCGAGCGCGTCGAGGACCTGGCGCTCGGTGCGCGACAGCCCGCTGCGCGGATCGGGCAGCTCCTCGAGCTGGCGCTCGAGCGCAGCGGCGAGGAACGGCAGCGCCGCGACCCGCGCGGCGACGAACGGCAACGCGCGCGGATCGGCGGCGGTGACCGCGATCCACGCGGCGATCGCCTCGTCGATCATCGCGGGCGACACCGCGACGCGCTGCGGCCACAGCGCGGCGAGCTGCGCGGGCGTGAGCTGACCGAGGCCGAGAAAGCCCGGGACGTCGGGGTGGCGATCGATCGACACCAGCGTGAGCGCGCGCGGCCGGCCGCGGCGCGCGAGCCGCGCCAGGAGCCGCACCAGCGCCAGCTGATCGAACAGATCGTGCTCGAACCACAGCACCAGCTCGTCGGCGGTCGCGGCGTCGTCGACGCCGCGGTCCCAGGCCGCGATGCGGCTGACCGCGTCGCGCTCGTCATGGAACGCGTCGCGCGCGGCGTAGTGCTCCTCGTCGGCGACCGGCAGCACCGGGCCCTGATCGAGGGCGTCGGCCCAGACCCGCAGCTCCCCGGGCAGGCCGGCGTCGGCGAGGCGCTCGGCGGTGCTGTCGCCGTTGCAGACGTGGACGATGCGCGCGCGCAGCATCGCGCGACGCTACGCGCGACCGCGGCGCGCCGCAACGACCGTCGCGGTCACGGCGGCAGCAGCGGCGGCCAGGTCCGGGGATCGTCGCGCTGCGCGCCCGCGGGGCCGAGGTCATCGCCGACGACGAAGCTGGCGTGGATCGGCGCGGCGCCGAGCTCGTCGCGCGCGACGTAGTACTCGACCGCGGTGGCGTCGGCGCTCATGCTGTTGCTCGCCCACCACCAGCCGGTCACGCGGCCGCAGGTGACGTAGTCGGCGACCAGGCCGCGGGCGTCGCACAGCGAGTTGGAGCTGTGGAGCCACCAGCTGGCGCCACCGCCGCTCGCGAGCAGGAGCTCGGTCGTCCGCGTGGCCGGCGCGTCCCAGCGATACGCAACGTAGAGGTGGTCGGCGTCGGCGGCGACCAGCGCGGTCGTGCCCGCCGCGACTGCGACCGCGCGCGCGGTGGCCCAGATCGGCTCGTCGAGCACGCCGTCAGGCACGACGACCGGTCGCGGCCGCGCCGCGCGCTCGGTGATCGTCGCGCCCGCGATCGGGCTGCGCGGATCGGGCTCGTCGAGGAGCGCGGCCGCCAGGAAGCCGGCGACGCGATCCGCGAGCGCGTCGTGGAGCGCGGCGAGATCGACCTCGGCGGCGCCTGGCGTGATCGACGTGGCGGCGGCGATCGCGGGGTACGACGACAGCGCGAGCGGCGCGAAGTACGGGCTCGCGGGGATCGCGGCGATCTCGACGCGGGTCAACGCGACGTGAGGCGCGGCGTCGTAGAAGCCGAGGTCGCGATCGGCGCGCGTCGCGGGCACGACGTGGAGGTACGGCACCGCCGCGAAGCGCGGCCGGTAGCTCGGCGCGTCGCGCAGCCGCTCGATGCGGTAGCCGTGGGTCTCGTTGCCGTCGAGGCTGACCACGGCGCGGACGACGCGCGTCTGCAGCTGCGTGAGCACCGCGGCCCGGCCGCCGCCGCCGTAGGCGACCAGCGCGACCCGCGACGGATCGGCGCCCGGGACGCGGTCGAGCGCGTTCAGCGTCAGCGCC
The DNA here is from genome assembly GCA_043737575.1 of Myxococcales bacterium. Taxonomy (GTDB): domain Bacteria; phylum Myxococcota_A; class Polyangia; order Haliangiales; family Haliangiaceae; genus UBA2376. The sequence continues at coordinate 2,414 of JAYTAJ010000005.1, forward strand.
AGGTCGCGCTCGTCGGGGCGGCCGAGCGCGACGACGATGAGGCCGCGCCGGACCAGGCGGGCGGCGAGCGCGGCGTGTCCGCTCGGCGGCAGCGACGACGCCAGCACGACGACCGGCGTCGGTCCGCGGCGCGGCGCGGCGTCGGCGACCGCGTCGACGCGGGCGTCGAGCAGGCCCGCGAGCTGCGGCGACGACAGCTCGGGTCCGCCCCAGCGACGCCAGGTCGCGGCGAGGTCGCGCTCGGCCACGGCGTCGACGGTCTCGCGCCCGATCAGCTCGCGCAGCGTCAAGCCCGCGGCGTCGGCGGGCGCCAGCGCGGGATACCAGACGACCAGGCGGACCCGACGCGGCTGCGGTGTCCGGCCGTCGAGCGTCGGCGGCGGCGGCGCGACGTCGTCGGTGCGCGCGCGATCGTCGAGCGTGATCACCTGCAGGCCGACCGCGGCGCGCAGCGTCGGCGCCACCGGTCGCGCCCGCGTCGACGTACACGCCATCACCGTGAGCAGCAAGACCAGGACCCTCATGCTGCGACAACCGCCCGCCACCGCGCGCTTATGCCCGCGGCCGTACCAGCACCATGTCGGTGTTCGCGAAGCCGCGCGGCGGCAGCGCGTCGCGATCGACGAAGCCGTAGGCCGCGTACAGCGACTGGGCGTCGCGGGTGCCGAGCATGACCCGGCCGACGCCGCGCACCGTCGGATGATCGAGCAGCAGCTCGACCACGCGCTTGCCGAGGCCGCGGCCGCGCCACGACGGCGCGACGATGACATCGTAGATCCACGCCAGCTTGCCACCATCGGCCAGCGCGCGGCCGCTGGCGATCAGCCGACCGTCGCCGTCGCGGGCGCCGATCCACGCCGACGAGCCGACGTGAGCGCGGGCGATCTGTTCGGCGGTGAAGTCGCCGTTCCAGTAGCTGCCGTCGAGGAGCGCCGCCACCTCGGGCGCCTGTGACGGCGGCAGCCAGGCGTGGAGGGTCGCGCCGTCGGGCGCGGCGAGGACGGCGGGCGCCGCCGCCTCGGGGTTCGCGGCGCGCACCAGCTCGAGCGCGCGCGGATCGCCCGGGTCGCCGCGCCGCCACAAGCAATCGAGCAACGCGGTGACCTCGGCCGGCTTGCGGTTCTGCGCGAGCTTGGCCTTGCCGTCGACGCGCTCGAGCCGGAGGCCGGCGATCAGGATGCCGTTCACCGCGGCGCGGTACAGCGGATCGTCGTGCGTGATCGGCACGTAGCCGCCCGGGGGCTGCAGCTTGTCCATCAGCGCTTGCAGCGCCCGGGCCTTGCGCGGCGGATCGTCGATCTCCTCGACGACGCCGTGGACCTGGACGCTGCGGTAGTAGGTCGTCGCGGGACACGCGCGGATCGGATCGAAGAACGTGCTCGGCACCACCGCGACGATCTCCTCGGCCGCCGCCACCGCGGGACGACCGAGCACGCTGGTCTTCTCGCCTTTCGGCGAGCTGTGGAACGCCAGGACGTCGTCGACGATCACCCCGTGCAGCGTGCGCAGCACCGGCGTGCCGTCGGGCCACGAGCTGGCCAGGTGGAAGGTGGCCTGGTCGGCCAGGAACTGGTGGGCCTCGGCGGCGGTCATCGCGAACTCGGAGCGACGCATGGCCGCACGGTGGCGCGCCGCTGGTCTATCCACTAGTACCAGTTTGTGAATGTCTGCTAGACCAGTTGGATGCTGTGGCTCACCCCGACCGCGACCGGGCCCCGCTTCCTCGGCATCGCCCGCGCCATCACCGACGACATCCGCCGCGGCCGCCTGGTGCCGGGCGCGCGCCTGCCCGGCAGCCGCGCCCTCGCGACCCAGCTCGGCGTCCACCGCAACACCGTCCTCGCCGCGCTCGCCGAGCTCGAGGCCCAGGGCTGGATCACCACGCAGCCGGCGCGCGGCACCTTCGTGTCCGACGCGCTGCCGATCGCCGGGCCGGCGTCGCGCCGCCACGCCCTCGACGGCCCCGGCTTCACCCTGCCGTCGCTGCCGATCGCGCCGCGCGAGCTCGGGTTCGCGACCGGCCGCGGCCAGCAGAACCTCGGCCAGGGCATCCCCGATCCGCGGCTGTTCCCCGTCGACGTCCTGGCGCGGGCGTGGCGCCGCGTGGTGCGCCGCGGCGCCCGCCAGCTCCTCGCCTACGGTCCGGCCGAGGGTCACCCCGCGCTGCGCCGCGCGCTCGCGGCGATGATCCGCGGCGTCCGCGGCGTGCCCGCCACCGCCGAGCACGTCCTCATCACCCGCGGCAGCCAGATGGCGCTCGACGTCTGCGCCCGCGCGCTGCTGCGACCGGGCGACCGCGTCGCGGTCGAGGCGCTCGGCTACGGGCCGGCGTGGGACGCGCTGCGCCTCGCCGGCGCCGAGTTGGTGCCGATCGGCGTCGACGGCGACGGTCTCGACGTCGCCGCCCTCGCCCGCGTCGCCGCGCGCAAGCGCATCCGCGCCGTCTACGTCACGCCGCACCACCAGTACCCGACCACCGTCACGATGAGCGCGGCGCGCCGCCTCGCGCTCGGCGCGCTGGCCCGGCGCCATGGCCTGATCGTCCTCGAGGACGACTACGATCACGAGTTCCACTACGACGGCCACCCGGTCGCGCCGCTCGCCGCCGGCGACGACGCCGGCCACGTCGTCTACATCGGGACGCTGTCGAAGGTGCTCGCGCCCGGGCTGCGCCTCGGCTTCGTGATCGCGTCGGCCGCGGTGATCGCGCACCTCGCGCGCTGGCGCGCCGCGATGGATCGCCAGGGCGATCAGCCGATGGAGGCCGCGGTCGCCGAGCTGATCGACGACGGCGAGCTCGAGCGCCACATGCGGCGCATGCG
>JAYTAJ010000006.1:0-5235 GCA_043737575.1 Myxococcales bacterium
CATGGTGTCGTAGATCGCCATGCCCGCCGTGACGTGACCGCCCGGCGAGTTGATGTAGATCATGATGTCCTTGTCCGGATCCTCGGACTCCAGGAACAGCAGCTGGGCGATGACGACGTTGGCGACGTCGTCGTTGATCGCCGAGCCGAGGAAGATGATCCGCTCCTTCAGGAGGCGCGAGAAGATGTCCCAGCCCCGCTCACCGCGGTGCGTCTGCTCGATGACCGTCGGGATGAGGTAGTTCTTGATGTCCATCTGGGGCCGACTGTACGAGGCTGGCGCGGCTTGCGCAACGCGCGCTTGGGCTCCCATTTCGGGTAGCCCTCACGGGGTGTTCAGTGCTCGTGCTCGCAGTCGGGGCCGTGCACGTGGGCGGGCTCGTCGTGGATGCCGCTCTGCGCGACCTCCTGCACCTGCTCCATCGACACGCCGGGCGCGGCGGGCTGCGTCAGCTGATCGACCTCGGTGACGGTGGCCTTGCTGACGAGGAAGTCGAGCACCTTGTCCTGGCGCAACGACCAACGCGCCGAGTCGAGACGGCCGTCGCGCTCCCACTCGGCGCGCAGCTTGGCGGGCGACATGTTGCGCGACTTGGCGGCGCCGCTGACCTGGGCCATGACCTCGTCCTCGCTGACGGACATGCCTTCCTTCTCGGCGATCGCCTCGAGCAGGAGCTGGCCGCGGACCTCCTCGGCACCCGACGGCGCCATCTTCGCCATCAGATCGGGCGTGAGGCCCTGGGCTTCCTTGTCGGCGGGCATGCCGAGCATCTGGCGCAGCCGGTTGTACTGCGCGACGACGGCGCGCTCGATGAGGCTCTGCGCCACCGGGATCTGGTTGCGCTTCACCAGCTCGCGCAGCGCACCCTGGCGGGTCTCGCTGGTGATGACCGAGGTCTCGCGGGCCTCGAGGTCGGTGCGGATCGACGCGCGCAGCCCGTCGAGGGTCTCGGCCTTGCCGGTGTCCTTGGCGAAGTCGTCGTCGAGCGCGGGCACGTTCTTGGCGCGGACCTCGACGATGTCGGCGGTGAGCGCGGTGGTGCGGCCCCGCAGCGTCTCGTCGCTGTGATCGGCCGGGATCGTGACCTCGATCTTGTGCTGCTTCGCGTCGATCGGGATGCCGGTCAGCGCGGCGCGCATGCCGGGGAACGGCTCGCGCTCGGGATCGTCGAGGTCGACGCCGAACCGCGGCTGGTTGATCGGGTGCTCGCCGATCGTGCCCGCGATGTGCGCGATCACGACGTCGCCAGCGGCGGTGGTAGTGCGATCCTCGATCGGCACCAGCTCGGTGTGCTCCTTGCGGAGCTGCTCGAGGGCCTTGTCGATCTCGGCCTCGGGCACCGCGAGCTTGCGGCGCTCGACCGGCATGCCCTCGTAGGCCTCGGGCGTGACCGAGCCCTTGATCTCGACGATCGCGGTGTAGGTGAACGGCTCGCCGCGCTTCACCTGGGCGCCCTCGAGGTCGCGCGGCTCGGCGACGGCGCCGAGGCTGTGCTGGCGGTTCGCCATCATGAACGACTCGCGGATGAGCTGCTCGGCGACGTCGGCGTGGACGCGCGGCGCGTACATCTGCTCGAGCACCGACCGCGGCGCCTTGCCCTTCCGGAACCCGCGGAGCGTGACGCCCTTGCCGAGCTCCCGGTAGGCGATGCCGAGGCGGTCCGCCACGGTCTGCCACGGGATCTCGACGATGAGCTTCTTCTCGACGGGAGAGACTTCTTCGATGCGCACCTGCATGAGGGCGCGTGGTTACCACAAGCGGCGCCGCGAGAGTACGGGGACAGCGCGTCGACCTCACCTGCGGGGGGCGGAGCGGAGGGTTGGCGCCGCCATACAATGGGTTGCGGCGCGGGCGGCACCGCGGCGTGGCGCTGCTAGAAGATCGCCGACGCGACCAGGCCCATGCCGACGACGCCGACCGCCCACACCGCGGTCCGCAGGTACGGGATGCCCGCGAGGTAGACCCCGAAGTACGCGACGCGGGCCCAGAAGAACAGGCGCGCACCGAGGACGACGCGGTCGGAGCCGCCCTCGCCCGCGCCCTGAGCCGCGAGCAGCACCGCGGTGAACAGCAGCAAGTTCTCGAGCATGTTGCGCGCGGCGCGATCGGCGCGGCCGGCGATCGGCGTCGACTCCGGCAGCTCGGCCCGGTTGCCGACCGCGACCGCGACGTCGCCGCGCGACCGCAAGCCCGACGCGATCATGACCTGGAGCCACGCGAGGATCGCCGCATAGGTGAGGAGACGGAGGTCGGGGTGCATGCCGCGAGGCTCGCGCGCGATCGCGGCACGGGCAACATTCGGACGATCGAGCTACCGTCGGGCATGCCCGACATCCCGCGCATGTTCTACGGCACGGCCTGGAAGGAGGACGCCACCGAGGCGCTGGTCACCGCCGCCCTCGCCGTCGGGTTTCGCGGCTTCGATACCGCCAACCAGCGCAAGCACTACCACGAGGAGGGCGTCGGCCGCGCGATCACGGCGGCGCTGCGCGGCGGCCGGGTCACCCGCGACGAGCTGTTCCTGCAGACCAAGTTCACGTTCCGTGACGGCCAGGACGATCGCCTGCCCTACGATCCGGCGGCGCCGATCGCGACCCAGGTCGAGCAGTCGTTCGCGCGCTCGCTCCAGCACCTCGGCGTCGATCGGATCGAGAGCCTGGTGCTGCACGGCCCGTCGCAGCGGGTCGGCCTCGGCGACGACGACCGCGAGGCGTGGCGCGCGATGGAGGCGCTGGTCGACGCCGGACGGGTGCCGCTGCTCGGGATCAGCAACGTCACCGCGGCGCAGCTCGACCTGCTGGCCGAGCTCGCGCGCATCCCGCCGACGTTCGTGCAGAACCGCTGCTACGCCGATCGCGGCTGGGACCGCCTGGTGCGCGAGGCCTGCGTGCGCCACGGCTATCGCTACCAGGGCTTCTCGCTGCTCACCGCGAATCGCCAGGTCGTCGGCCACCGCCGCCTGATCGCGCTCGCCGATCTCCACCGCCGCACGCCGGCGCAGATCGTCTTCCGCTTCGCGCTCCAGCTCGGGCTGATCCCGCTGACCGGCACCCGCGATCCGCTGCACATGCGCGAGGACCTCGCCGCGATGTCGTTCGAGCTGACCGCGGCCGAGGTCGCGACGATCGAGGCGCTGGGCGCGTGATCACAGGTAGCGGTCGAGGCTGACCGCGAGCTCGCTGTGGACGAGGCGGAGGATGCTGTCGACGGTGTCGCCGCCGATGCGCAGGTCGTGGAGGAGGCGGCGGCGGACCCGCGTGAAGATGGCGTCGCGAGCGGCGGCGAGGCGGCGCGCGGCGGTGGCGCGGTGGATGCCGTGGAGGCGCGCGAGCTGATCGAGGCCGACGCCGTCGAGGTGGTGCTGGCGGAGCAGCGCCCGATCGTCGGCGGCGAGGCCGTCGACGGCCCAGGCGAAGGCGGCGCGGAAGTCGGCGGCGTAGCGGCGGCGCAACAGCGCGAGCTCAGGATCGAGCTCGGGCGTCGCGAGCTCGGCGAGGGCGGTGTCGTCGAGGGTCGCGGCGCCGACGCGGCGGCGGCGCTCGACCATGGCGCGCACCGCGACCACGCGCAGCCAGCCCGCGAGGGGGCCACGGCCGCCGTAGCCGTGGAGCCGCGGCGCGGCGCCGTCGCGCGGCGCGATCAGCGCGGCCGGGAGCTCGCGCACCAGCTCGTCGATCGCGACGTCGTCGGCGCCAGTGCGGCGCAGCGGGGTGCGCAGCGTGTCGAGGACGCGGATCAGGCCGGCGACGGCAGCGGCGTGGCCGCGGGTGGCGTGGAACGCGAGCAACAGGTCGGCGAGGTGGGGACTGGCGGCGACGTCGTCGTCGAGGCGATCGCGGGCGAAGGCGACGAAGGCGTCGTCGGGCGGTGGCAGCCCGGGCGACGCGCGGGCGGCGGCGGCGAGCGCATCGGCGACAGACGCGGTGGCCACCGCGGCATCTTGCCAGCGATCCGAAACCGGTGGACGCCCCGGCGGCGCGCAAGTAAACACAGCGCGTGGACGCCGCGTGCTTGAGCAGCGACGAGCTGTCGGCGTGGCTCGACGGCGCGCTGTCGGCGGCGGCGCGGGTGCGCGCGGTGGCCCACGTCGCCGACTGCGGCGCGTGCCGCGAGGCGGCGTCGGCGCTGGCGCGGGCGGCGAGCCACCACGGCGCCGCGATCGATCCCGACGAGCCGGCGCTGCCGCTGGCGATCGCGTCGACGATCGGTCGGTTCCAGGTCGAGCGCATCCTCGGCCGCGGCGGCATGGGCGTCGTGGTCGCGGCCCGCGATCCGGAGCTGGCGCGGGTGGTGGCGATCAAGGTGCTGCCGGCGGCGACCGCGCCGACCGAGGCCGCGGCGCTCGAGAGCCGCCTGGCGCGCGAGGGCCGCGCGCTCGCGGGGCTGCGCCACCCCAACGTGGTCGCGGTCTACGAGGTCGGGCGCGCCGGCGATCAGCTGTACCTGGTGATGGAGCTGATCGATGGCGCGTCGCTGCGGCGGTGGACCGCCGACGAGCGACCGAGCTGGCGCAGCGCGCTCGCGGTGTGCGTCGCGGCGGGCCGCGGCGTGGCGGCGCTGCACGCGGCGGGGCTGGTCCACCGCGACCTCAAGCCCGACAACATCCTGGTCGGCCGCGACGGTCGGACGCTGGTGGCGGATCTGGGGCTGGCGACGCGGGCCGAGCCCGACGACCCGGGGCTCGACGCGACGCGGACTGGCGCCGTGATCGGCACGCTGCGCTACCTGGCGCCCGAGGTGCTCGGCGGCGCGGCGGCGTCGACGCGCAGCGATCAGTACGCGTACGCGGTGACGGTCGAGGAGACCCTCGACGCGGCGGCGGCGGTGCCGAGCGCGGTGCGGGCGGTGCTGCGGCGCGCGCTCGATCGCGATCCGCGCGCGCGCTACCCGACGATGGCGGCGCTGCTCGACGGGCTGACCCGGGCGGCGGGCGCGGCGCGACGACGGACCGCGATCGCGGCGGTCGCAGGTGCGGCGGCGCTGGGCGCGGCGGCGATCGCGATGGTGCTGGCGCACGGCGACGGCGACGGCAATCGCGCCGCACCGACCGCCATCGCGGCGACCGATCCGAGCGACGCGCGCCTCGCGCCGACCGCGATCGCCGCCGCGCCCAGCGCCTCCGACGCTCGCGAGCCCGACGCCCCGTCACCGTCACCGTCACCGTCACCGTCACCGTCACCGTCACCGTCACCGTCACCGTCACCGTCACCGTCACCGTCACCGTCACCGTCACCG
>JAYTAJ010000007.1:0-12044 GCA_043737575.1 Myxococcales bacterium
GGTCGGCGGCGCCGCGACGGTGCCCAGCGCCTACGCCGCGGTCGCGACCATGCCGCGCCTCGCCGCCGGCGCCCTCGCGGCCGGCGCGGTGAACCACTATCGCGACGAGGACAGCGTCGCGCGCCGCATGCCGCTCGTGATCGAGATGGGCGGCCGCTACTACCAGACGATCGCGCTGACCCTCGCGGGGCTGGTCACGGCGCAGCCGACGCGGTTCTACGCCGCGCGCCGCGAGGTCCGCCTCGGCGCCCGCGCGCTGCCGGTCACCGCGCGCCTCGACTACCTCGGCCGCAACTTCCCGCGCCTCAGCGCCGCCGCGATCCTCGACGGTCGGATCGGCCGCGCCGAGCTCGAGGGCAAGGTGCTGATCGTCGGCTTCACCCACGCCGCCTACGACAAGGTGCCGACGCCGTTCGATCCGCTCGCCGACGGCGTCGAGCTGCACGCGACCTTGCTCCACAACCTCCTGCACGACGAGCTCCTGCGCGATGGCGGCGCGGCGCTGCGGCTCGGCGCGCTCGCGGGCTTCGGGCTGATCGCGGTGCTGTTGCAGCTGCGGCGGGTGCGACGCCGGCTGTGGCTGCCGCTGGTGGTCGCGGCGGCGGCGCTGGCGGTGTGGATCGTCGTCGGCCAGCTGTTGTTCGCGCGCGGCGTCGTGGTCGAGATGGTCGCGCCGGCCGCGACCTTCGCCGCGGTGATGCTGGCGGCGACGATCGCGACCTTGTCGACCGAGGGCCGCGAGAAGGCGGCGCTGCGCGGCGCGTTCGCGCAGTACGTATCGAAGAGCCTGGTCGAGCGCATCCTCGCCAACCCGAAAGCCGCGCGGCTCGGCGGCGAGCGCCGCGAGCTGACCGTCCTGTTCTCCGACATCCGCGGGTTCTCGCGCATCGCCGAGTCGATCCCGCCCGAGCAGCTCGCCGACTTCATGAACGAGTACCTGTCGCCGATGACCGCGATCGTGCTCGATCGCGACGGCACGCTCGACAAGTACATCGGCGACGCGGTGATGGCGATCTGGAACGCGCCGCTCGACATCGCCGATCACGCGAGCCGCGCCTGCGACGCCGCGCTGGCGATGCAGGCGGCGCTGGTCGCGATGAACCAGCGCTGGCGCGCCCGCGATCTGCCGACGGTGCAGATCGGCATCGGCCTGAACAGCGGGCCGATGTCGGTCGGCAACATGGGCTCCGACGCGCGCTTCGACTACACCGTGCTCGGCGACGCGGTCAACCTGGCGGCGCGGCTCGAGGCGCTGACCAAGGAGTACGAGGTCGACGTGCTGGTCGGCGAGGCGACCGCGGCCGAGGCCCGGGGCTTCGTGTTCCGCGAGCTCGATCACGTCCGCATGAAGGGCAAGGATCGCCCGGCTCGCATCTTCGAGCTGTGCGGCAAGGTCGGCGCGCCCGGGGTGCCGACCGCGGCCGAGCTCGCGAGCTGGGGCACCGCCCTCGCCGCCTACCGCCGCCGCGACTTCGCCGACGCCGGCGTCCAGTTCCTGGCGATCGCCGCGAGCGATCCCGACGACGGTCCGGCCCGGGTGTTCGCGACGCGATCGCGCGACCTGGCCGCCGCGCCGCCCGAAGAGGGCTGGGACGGCGTGTATGATCAGAGGTCGAAATGAAGCGCGCGGACGCTCGGGTGATTGTCCTGGACTTCGACGGCACCATGACCGACGCCGAGGCCGAGGGCGCGCCGTTCCGCGCGGGCTACCTCGACGATCTCGCGGCGCTGGTCGGCGTCGACGCCCAGGAGCCGCGCTTCGCCGCGATCGTCGCCGAGGTCGAGGCCCGGCTCGCGACGCACCCCGAGCGGCATCCGTTTCGCTGGAAGGGCAAGGCGGTCGCGCCCGCGTCGGTCGATCCGTACCTGCGCATGGTGCCGATCGCCGACGCCATCTTCGACCAGTTCGGCGCGTTCGCGGATCCGACCGATCGCGGCCGCCTCACCGGCGGCGTCCTCTACAAGCACAACTACGCGCTGACCAAGGGCCGCCCGGTGTTCCGTCCCGGCGCCGCCGACGTGCTGCGTGCCCTCGCCGCGACCGAGACGTACGTCGTCACCAACTCTCACACCGCCGCGGTCGCCGAGAAGATCCAGCTCCTCGATCGCGACGGCGGCGGCGGCGTCGCGTGGCTGGCGCCGCGGGTCCGCGGCAACGCCCAGAAGTTCGAGATCGACGACGCCTGGACCGACGTCCCGGCCGAGCTCGCGATCCCCGGCCTGGTCGATCGCCCGGTGCTGTTGCGCCGCCGCTGCTACCACGAACGGCTGCGCGATCTCATCGCCGCCGCGGGCGTGTCCTTCGCCGAGCTGATCGTCGTCGGCGACATCTTCGAGCTCGACCTCGCGCTGCCGCTCGCCCTCGGCGCCCAGGTGGTCCTGGTCGCGAGCGATCACACGCCGCGCTACGAGCTCGACTACGTCGCCGCCCTGCCGCGCGGCCGCGTCGTCGGTGCACTGCCCGAGCTGCTGGATTTCTTCGGCTTACGCGCGACGACCGCAGCTTGACTCCCCCGGGCATGCTGGCACGCTCCGCCCCGATGAGCTCCTCCTCGGACAAGGTGATCCTGTCGTGCGCGTTGACCGGCGCGGTGACGACCAAGAAGCACTGCCCGGCCATCCCGTACACACCCGCCGAGATCGGCGAGGAGGCGCGCCGCGCCTACGAGGCCGGCGCGACGATCGTCCACATCCACGCCCGCACCGACGAGGGCGCGCCGACCTGGGACAAGGCCGTGTTCGCCAAGATCATGGACGAGGTCAAGGCCCGCAGCCCGGTGCTGATCAACTGGTCGACCGGCGGCGCCGGCCCGATGACCGAGCGGGTCTCGCACCTCGCGCTGCGGCCGCACATCGCCGCGCTCAACATGGGCTCGATGAACTACGCGAAGTGGAGCGAGTCCAAGAAGGACTTCGCGTTCAAGTTCGTCTTCGCGAATCCGTTCGAGGACATCATCGCGTTCGCGAAGCAGATGAAGGAGCACGGCGCCAAGCCCGAGATGGAGTGCTTCGACACCGGCCACATGCACTCCCACACCGTCCTCGAGGACCTCGGCCTCCTCGACAAGCCGTATCACTTCTCGTTCATCATGGGCGTGCTCGGCGGCATCCCCGCCACCGCGCGCCACCTCGCGTTCCAGGCCGGCAACGTCCCCGCCGGCTCGCGCTGGAAGGTCATCGGCATCAGCCGCGAGCAGTGGCCCCTCGCGATGGCCGCCCTGTGCCTCGGCGGCGACGTCCGGGTCGGCCTCGAGGACAACTTCTACCTCCCCGACGGCACCATGGCCGCCTCCAACGGCGACCTCGTCGCCGCCGCCGCCCAGATGGTGAAGCTGTCCGGCCGCAGCGTCGCCTCCCTCGACGACACCAAGGCGCTCCTGTGGCCCCACGGCGGAGCCAACCCCTGGTGACCTCGCCCGCCTACGCCCGCGAGCTCGACGTCGCCTCCTCGCTGTCCCGCCAGGCCGGCTCCCTCGCCGTCTCGATCCGCGATCGCGGCCCGCTCACCGTCGAGCACAAGGCCGGTGACGAGCCCGTCACCCTCGCCGATCGCGCCGCCTCCGAGCTGATCGTCGCCGGCCTCCACGCCGCCTTCCCCGACGACGTCATCGTCAGCGAAGAATCCGCCGACGACCTCCTGCGCCTCTCCTCTCGCCGCGTCTGGTACGTCGATCCCATCGACGGCACCAAGGACTTCATCCGCGGCGGCGACGGCTTCTCCGTCATGATCGGCCTCTGTCTCGACGCCCGCCCCGTCCTCGGCGTCGTCTACCAGCCCCTCGGCGACCGCCTCTTCTTCGCCGCCGACTCCGGCGCCTGGCTCGACGCCCCCGATCACCCGCCCCGCCGCCTCACCGTCTCCGCCATCACCGACGTCGCCGCCATCCGCCTCGTCGCCTCCAAGTCCCACCGCTCTCCCGTCATCGACGAGGTCAAGAGCGCCCTCGGCATCTCCAACGAGCTCAACATCGGCTCGGTCGGCCTCAAGCTCGCGCTCATCGCCCTCGGCGAGCGCGACCTCTACGTCAATCCGTGGCCCAAGTGCAAAGCCTGGGACACCTGCGCCCCCGAAGCGATCCTCCTCGCCGCCGGCGGCCGCCTCACCGACACCTTCGGCAACCCCATCCGCTACGACCAACCCGAGCTCGGCCGCCTCCACGGCCTCGTCGCCTCCAACGGCCACGTCCACGCCGCCGCCCTCGCCCGCCTCGCCTCGCTGTTCGCGCGATAGGCGCTCCTTGTGCCGAGGAAAGCGCGCTCGGTGGACAAGCGCGCTCGCGGCGGTGGCGAGGTGCGGGCGGTCGAGCGGAGCGCGCTGTTCCCACCGAGGAGACGCCGCGGCGACGCGTGGCTTCTTCCGGATCGTTGAAAAATTTCGGATTGGAAAAAAGCCGGGCGTGGCAGCAGCCTCTCCTCGGGGGGCACAGCGCGCTCCTCGCCACCACCCGCACCTCGCCACCGCTGCGGGCGCGCTTGTCCACCGAGCGCGCTCGCCTCGGCGAAGCGCTCAAGCCCTCGGCTCCGTAGACGCTCGACTCCCCGGACGGGGGCCCCCTCGCCGTCCTCGGCGCAGCATCATCGGCATTCTGCCGGCTTTTGGCTGCACCTTTGAGAACCCGGGGCCGCGCCGCCGATGACGCGATCGATCGCGGTGGTCGTCGCGGTCGCGGCGTGCGGAGGCAGCGAGAGATCGGCGCCGCCGCGCGCGGCGATCGTCGCGGACGCAGGCCACGACGCGACAGCCCTCGAGCCGCTGCCCGCCGAGTGGCTCACGCCGATCGCGGTCCTCGACGCGCGCGCCCGCTGCGCCGACGAGGCGAGCTGCGCCGCGCGCTGCGAGGCGCACATCGCCGCGGCGTGCCGCGCGCTGGTCGACCGACGAGGCGGCGAGCCCACCTCCCGCGATCGCGCGGCCTGCGCGCTCGGCGACGGCGCGAGCTGCGCGCGGCTCGCCGCCGCCAACACCGACGCCGACGCCGACGCCGACGCCCAGCGCACCCGCTGGCGCACCACCGCCGACGCCGCCGACGCGGCGGGATGCGCCGCGGGCGATCACGCCGCCTGCGCCCGCGATCGTCGCGTCAGCGCGATCGACAGCTGCGCCCGCGGCCACGTCGCGTCATGCATCGGCGACGCGACGCCGCTGCGGATGCAGGTGCTGCTCACTCACTGCGCGATCGGCGAGGCCTGGGCCTGCGCGATCGCGCGCCTCCCCGTCGACGCCACGCTGCGCCCCTCGCTCCTCGCCCACGCCCGGCCGATCGCGCAGCGCCGCTGCGACGGCGGCGATCGCGACGCGTGTCACGCCCTGGTGCCGATCGTCTTCGGCGATCCAGATCCCACCGCCACCCGCGCCGCGCTGATCGCCTGGCTTCGCCTCGCCTCCCGCGACTGCGGCGACGGTGATCGCGCCGCCTGCGACGAGCTGGTCGGCGTCGCGCGCCGGCATCCTTACCCGTCGATGCCGCCGTCCCTGCAAGCCGCCGCGAGCGTGCTCGTCGACGGCGACTGGGCCGAGACCCGCGCGTGCATGCTCGCGGTCTATGGCGACGAGCCGACCCGCGGCTGCGACGCACCACGCGTGCGCGCCGGGTTTGCGCGCGATGCCTGGCGGCCACCGCCGCCCGTGACACCGCCGCCGCTGCGCGAATAGATTCTGACGACGACGAGAATCGTCGCGCGCGATGGAACCAATCGGCGCGGCGCGGGTGGAACCTGTCGTGATGACCGCCGACGCACCTCGCCGCCGCGCCCCGCGCCCGGGAGAGCTCGACGATCTGACCCTGCGGCGAGCCCAGGCCGGGGACGACGGCGCGTTCCGCACGCTGGTCGATCGCTACCAGCGGCCGATCTGGGAGCTGTGCTGGCGGTTCACCGCCCCGGTCGGGCTCGGCCACCGCGCCGAGGACCTGACCCAGGAGACCTTGGTGCGGGTGTATCGCGCCCTGCCTGGCTTCGATCCGCGCGGCGCGGCGCGGCTATCGACGTGGATCCTGACGATCGCCGCGCGCCTCGCGTGCAACGAGCTGCGCCGGGCCCGGCCCGAGCCCGCGGGCGCCGAGGACGCGGTCGAGCTGATCGCGAGCACCGCGTCGCCGCGCCGCGCCCACGAGCGCACCGAGGTCGGCGCCGCGATCGCCGCGGCGATCGGCCTCCTGCCGGTCGGCGCTCGCGCGGTGCTGCTGCTGCGCGACGTGTTCGAGCTGGAGTACGACGAGATCGCCGTCGCCCTCGAGCTGGATCTCGGCACGGTGAAGTCGCGCCTGTCGCGGGCGCGGGCTGCGGTGCGAACCCGGCTGACCGCGGAAGGAGTGACGCCATGACGCCCGACGAGGACGACCGTCTCGACCTCGCGGCGTGGACGGCGCCGCCGCCGCCGACCGAGCTCGCCGATCGCGTGCTCACCGCGGTCCACGGCCGCTCGATCGCGATCGATCCAGCGCAGGCGGCGCCGCGTCGACTGCACCGCGGCGTCGTGATCGCGGGCGCGCTGATCGCCGCCGCCGGCCTGACCTTCGCGCTGTGGCCGTCGCCGCCGCGTGACCATCGCGGTCAGCTCACCGCGTCGGCGCCGTCGCTGATCGCCCTGGCCGACGACGTCGAGGCGCTGGTCGAGACCGGCGGCCAACTGTCGTGGCAGAGCGATCGCCGCGGCCTGCGGGTCGAGCACGTCGCGGGCATCGTCACCTATCGGCATCGCGGCGATCATCGCCTCGAGGTCGCAACCCCGGGCGGCGCGCTCACCAGCGAGCGCGCGTCCTTTCGCGTGGAGGCTCCGATGAAGCGAGAACTGATGGTGGGCGGAGGTGTCGCCGCCGCGGCGGCGCTGATCGTGGTCGCGGTGTATCAGGGCCGGGTCCAGGCCCACGAGCCCGACCGCGCACCGACGACGATCGCCGCGGGTCAGGAGCTCGCGCTCGGCAGCCACGCGGCGCCGACCGCGACGCCACGGCCGGTCGCGGTCGCCAAGGCCGCGGTCGATCGCGCGCGGCGCGTCGCGCTGGCCCAGGAGATCGCGGCCGCACGCGCGGCGGCAGCACCACGCGGCGGCAGCGCGGCGGCCGCCTCGCCGTCACCGTCGGGGATGGACGTGATCGGCCTCGCCGCGCCGCCGGTCGACGACACGCCGGGCGTCCTGACCAAGGACGAGATCCGCGGCGCGGTGAAGGAGATCGTGCCGATGCTGGCCGAGTGCTACGAGATGCGCCTCGAGCAAGGGCCGCTGGTCGGCACCACGGTGAAGGCGCGCTTCACGATCGACAGCGAGCCCGACCTCGGCGCGATGGTGACGGTCGGTGGCCTCGAGATCGACGGCCCGCTCGGGCAGTCGGCGGACTTTCGCGACTGTCTCGGCGCGACGCTCGAGGCGATGGTGCTGCCGCCGCTCGGTGACGGCGGTCAGGTCGAGGTCAACTACCCGTTCGTCTTCCGGCCGGTCGATGACGAGCCGACGCCCGCGGTCCAGGCCAAGGAGGAGCTGCCGACGCCGCCGGTCACGCCCAAGCCCTCGGTCACGCGCCCGCCGGCCCCGAAGGCGAAGCCGGCGCCGGCGCCGACCGCGTCGATCCCGAAGCCGGGCGACGCGACCGCGAGCGAGCTGCTGAGGATGGCGCGCGAGGCCGCGAAGTCGAGCCAGTGGCGGCTCGCGCTCACTCTGTCCGAGCAGTGCATGGTCGCACCCGACGCGCGGGGTGCCGAGGTCAGCGGATCGATCATGGTCGCGGTGCTGGCGGCGTGCAACCTGAAGGACGTCACCACGGCTCGCAAGCACTACGCGCGCGCCGTGGTCGGGCAGCGGCCCATGCTGCGCCAGCGCTGCCTCTCGGTCGCCGGCTTCGACCTGCCCGAGTGATCGATCAGCTGCCGGCGATCGTCATGTGCGAGACCCGGAAGGTCGGGCACACCGTCGAGGTGCGCATGTCGAGATCGTCGCCGAGGCAGTCGATGCGCTGCAAGAGCTGATCGAAGTTGCACGAGATCGTGATCTCGCTGACCGGGAAGGTCAGCTTGCCGTCCTCGATCCAGAAGCCCGACGCGCCGCGCGAGAAGTCGCCGGTCACCGGGTTGAAGCCGAAGCCCATCATCGACATGACGTACAAGCCGCGCCCGGTCGAGCGCAAGAGCTCGTCGCGCGTGGTGGTGCCGCGGTCCATGATCAGGTTCGACGTCGTCGGGCCGGGGTCGCCGCCGATGCCGCGCCCCGACGAGCCGGTCGACTTGCGCCCGAGCTTGCGCGCGCTGTAGGTGTCGCACAGCACCGTCTCGAGCACGCCGTTCTGCACGATCACGTTGTCGCGCGTCGCCAGGCCGTCGCCGTCGAAGGGCCGCGAGCCGGGCGCGCGCGGCAGGTGGGGCCGATCGGCGATCGTCACCAGCGGCGACGCGATCATCGTGCCCTCGCGGCCGATCAGGTACGTCGACTTGCGCCAGAACGACGAGCCGTTGGCGACCGCGAACACGGTGCCGACGATCGATCGGCCGGCCTCCGGATCGAACACGACCGCGCACTCCTGGGTCGCGATCTTCTTCGAGCCGAGCTGCGCCACGGTGCGCCGGGTCGCCTCGCGGCCGACCGCCTCGGGATCGTCGAGTCGGGCCAGGAACCGATTGGCGGTCCACCAGAAGCCGTTCCGCTTCTTCGGCGTGGTCTCGCTCAGATCGTCGCAGATCGGCTCGACGTAGAACGACGCGTAGCTGCCGCGGTACGAGCCGAGGAAGCCGCCCGAGGTCGCGAACGCGGTGGCGCCGATCACCCGCGACCAGGTCGCGCCGTCGGAGTTGGTGACCCGCGCGTCGGCGGCCCGGGCCGCGCGCTCGCCGATGAGGCACTGCTGCATCGCCCACTTCGCGTCGACCTCGCCGACCCGATCGTCGTACAGCTCGAGCTCGGGGAACTCGGTCGCGAGGTCGCTGGGGTCGGGCAACTCGGCGACGTCGTCGGCCTCGGCCAGCTCGGCCAGGGCGACGCTCTCGGCGACGAACGCCTCGAGCGGGCGGTCGCGCAGATCCGACGAGTAGGTGAGTGCGCGCCGGCCACCCTTGAAGACCCGGAGGCCGATCGCGCGGCTGCCAGCCTCTTGCACCAGCTCGGGCTCGCCGACGCGGACCTTGACGGTCAGCTCGGAGCCGTCGCGGACCAGCACCTCGGAGTGATCGGCGCCGGCGCGCTTGCACAGCTCGACGGTCTTGGCGGCGAGATCGGCCAGCTCGCGGACTTGGGCTTCGGTGATCGATGCGCTCATGAGGTCTGGGTTCCCCCGACGGTGATGCTGCCGATGCGGACCGACGGGGTGCCGACGCCGACCGGCACCGACTGGCCATCCTTGCCGCAGGTCCAGATGCCGTCGCTCAGCTGGTAGTCGGTGCCCAGCATGTCGACCTTGCGCATCGCCTCGGGTCCGTTGCCGATGAGGTTCACGCCCTTGAGCGGCGCGGTCAGCTTGCCGTCCTCGATGAGGTAGCTCTCGGTCAGGCTGAAGACGAAGTCGCCGTTCGAGATGTTGACCTGACCGCCGCTGAACCGCTTGGCGTAGATGCCGCGCTTCACCGACGCGATGATCTCCTCGGGATCGTGGGGGCCGGCCATGAGCAGCGTGTTGGTCATGCGCGGCAGCGGCATCGAGCGGAACGACTCGCGGCGGCCGTTGCCACCCGGGCTGACGCCGAAGTGGCGCGCGCTCAGGCGGACGTGCATGTAGCCGACCAGCGTGCCCTCCTCGATCAGCACGTTGCGCTGACCGACGAAGCCCTCGTCGTCGACGTTGATCGAGCCGCGCGACGCACCGATGGTGCCGTCGTCGATGATCGTGCACAGCTTCGACGCGACCTGCTGGCCGAGCTGGCCGGTGTAGTTCGACGTCTCCTTGCGGTTGAAGTCGGCCTCGAGGCCGTGGCCGACCGCCTCGTGGAGGAGGATGCCGCTGTCGCCGGGCCCGAGCACGACCGGCATCTCGCCGGCCGGGGCGTCGCGGGCGTCGAGCATCGCGATCGCGATCCGCGCGGCCTCGCGGCCGTGGTCCGCCGCGTCCTTGTCGGTCTGCGCGAAGTAGTCGAGGCCGAACCGGCCGCCGCCCCCCGAGCTGCCGCTCTGGCGCTTGGCGCCGTCCTCGGCGATCGCCGACACCCCGAACCGCATCATCGGCTGGACGTCGCGCGCCATCCGGCCCTCGGAGCTGAACACCAGCACCTCCTTCACCTGCTCGACGAACGACGCGTCGACCTTGACGATGCGGGGGTCGTAGGCGCGGGCCGCGCGATCGGCGGCGTAGAGCAGCGCCAGCTTGTCGGCCGGCGGCTCGGTGAGCGACAGCCGCGGCACGGGGTAGAAGTCGGGGATCGCGATCTCGCGGGCGTCGACCGCCTTGCCGTGGCCGCCGCCGACCGCGATCTGCCCGGCGATGCGCGCGGCGTGGGCCATGCGCTCCCACGCCAGATCCTCGGTGAACGCGTAGCCGGTCGCGTCCTGCTTGGTGACGCGGACGCCGAGGCCGAGCGTGATGCCGCGGCCGACGCTCTTCACCTTCTCCTCCTGCAAGGAGTAGTCGGCGGTGACGCGGAACTCGAAGTAGAGGTCGGCGGAGTCGCCGCCGGATTCGAGCGCGATCGACAGGAGTCGTTGCGCCAGCACGGCGTCGACGGCGGCCTCGCCACCGGGCGCGAACGGCGCGGTCAGCTCGGGGGGCGCGTGGGTGGGCATGGGGCCGACTATAGACGGCGATTCCCGGGTGCGCTCGTCGAGCACGACCAGAGAAACGAGATTCGGACCCTCGCTGCGCTCGTGTCCTCAGAGAGCATTGGTCAGAACTGCGATTCCGACTCGACTCCCAGACCGGATTCGGACCCTCGCTACGCTCGTGTCCTCATCCGTTGTCGCGACCGGAGATCTTCTTGAGCGCGGCCTCGGCGGCGGCGGCGGCGACCGCGATGTTGGCCTCGGTGCCGCCGAGCCACAGCCGGCCGAACGCGCCGAACGCGATCATCTCGAGCAGGTGGATGTCGGCGGCCTTCTCGGCCTCGTTGGCGGCGAGCGCCGCGTAGGCCGCGGGGTGGACCTCGAGGATGTACAGGGTCTGACCCGCGACGATCATGTCGCCGTGACGCATGCGGTTGATGAGCTGGCTCTGGTGACCATCGATGCCGGTGATGATCTGCGACGACACGATGCGAGCCTTCAGCCGATCGTCGCGCTTGGCGCCCATCTGCGTCGTGATCGCGTCGACCGCGGCCTCGACCTGACCCTTGTCGGCGTCGTGCAGCTCGAGCATGCCGTAGGCGCGCTCGACGATCTGCATGCCGGGCCGACAGGTGGTCTGCTTCAGCGCCACGTCGGTGAGCTGGTTGATCGCGATGCCGGGCGCGATCTCGATGAACATCGCCGCCTCGTACTCCTTTGGCATGAAGCCGGCGCACACCGTCTGGAGGAAGCCGGTCAGCTGCGGCTGGAGCGAGTCGAGGATGGTGAGCGCGCGGAGCTCCATGGGCGCGACGACGCTATCACGAGGCCACGGCGCGCGCGGTCACAGCGTGTAGCCGACCGTCGCCAGGGCGGTGAGCGGCATGCCGGGCGTGAAGTGGACGTCCTCGGTCACGGCGGCGGCGGGCGACACCCGCGACTCCTCCGCGAACTGGGCCTCGCGCCAGTCGGCATCGAGCAGGTTGTTGATCGTGAGGCCGAGCTGGAGACGCCGGCCGATGCGCGTGGCGGCGACGATGTCGACCAGGACGAAGCCCTCGGCGGCCAGCGAGCCGTCGTCGTTGGCCGGGCGATCGCCGATGCCGCGGGTCCGCAGCGACACGAAGTCGTCCCCGCGATGGAGCGCGACGCCCGCCCCGCCCATGATGCGTGGCGCCAGCGCCAGCGCGCCGCCGTTACCCGCGTTGGCGACGAAGGTCGAGCGGCCGACCGCGAGGTTGGCGTCGAGCGCGAGCCACGGCGTGACGTCCCACGCCAGATCGACGTCGACGCCGTAGCGCTGCGTCGGATCCGACGCCTCGGTGCCGCCGGCGTCGCCGCTCCACACCTGCTCCGACGCGAGGTGCAGGTA
>JAYTAJ010000008.1:0-5233 GCA_043737575.1 Myxococcales bacterium
ACGCGCTCGCGATCGATCGTCATTTGCTCTGCTTCTGCAGCTTCGCCACGATGGCCTTGGCGAACTCCGGGTTGCTCATCAGCTTCGTGACCTCGGCGCTCCACTTGTCGCGGCAGTCCTCGGGGTGGCTCATCCACGCGTCGACCTCCTTCGACACCTCCAGCAGCGCGGTCTCGGGGCCGACCATCACGCCGCCGTCGCCGTCGACGATGTCCCACACCGCCTTGACCTTGGCGCCGACCGCCTTGCTGCACTTGCCGGCCAGGTTCTCGGCGAGGCCGTTCAGCCAGTCGCCGCCGTGCTGGTGGGCGTCGCCGTCCTCGTCGTCGTGATGCTCGTGGTCCTCGGGGCCGCCCTCCTGCTCCTGGTCGTGGTGATCCTTCGCGACCTCGGAGTGGCTGGGCGGGGTGTAGCTCTGCGGCGCGATGCCCTCCTGCGGGTTGCCCTCGTCGTCGTACATGTCACCGACGCCGCCGAGCATGCGGGCGATCTTCGCCTTCTTCTCCTCGATCTGGTGGGCGAGCTTCTCGGTCCACGACGCGTCGGGTCCGAGCGCCGCGGGGTCCTTGCCCGCGGTCTTCTTGTTCTTGACGTTGGTCTCCTTCGTCAGCTTGTCGATGATGGTCTGCAGCGCGGTGACGATCTTGTTGGTCGCCGCGATCCACCCGGCCGACAGCTCCTCCTGGATGAAGTCGCGGATCGCCTTCTCGGTCTTCTCGATCAGCTCGACCACCTTCGGCCCGATGATCGGGATGTTGCGCGCGATCGCCTTCAGCGGCGCGAGCAGATCGATGCCGCTCCACCAGCCGTAGAGGTCGCGGAGGATGTGCTGCTTGCCCGCGATCTCGTCGGCCTTCTTGGTGACCCAAGCCGACGCCTCGCGGATCTTCTCGGCCTGACCGCTGGTCGCGCCGGTGACCGCCTTCTTCTCCTTGTCCCAGTAGGTGGCGCTGCCGCCGAAGAACGAGTTGATCGCGTTGGCGCCGTCGAGGACCATGCCCGCGCCCTGACCGACGCCGTCGACCACGTCGGCGCCCGCGCCGCCCAGCGTCTCGATCGCGCTGCCGATCGGCCGGATCATGTCGGCGATCTTCATGCCGGTCTTGTTGAACCGATCCGGCGTCGCCATGTCCATGTAGTCGAGGCACGCGTTGGCGAGCTCGCTCGGGCCCTTGCCCTTCTCCTTGAACGGATTGACGCTGAGGACCTTCTCCTTCAGCACGTGCAGCAAGCTGACCGCGGTGTCGGTCAGGTTGAACGAGCCGGTCGCCATGACCTCGCGATCGCCCTTGCCACCATTGCCCATGCTGGCGTTGTAGCCAGGCAGATCCTTGACCTTCAGGTTGATCGAGCTGACGCCCTTCTCGCCGTTGGGATCGTTGGCGTGGACGTGGGAGTCCAGGCGCATCGTGCTGTCGACCTTGGTCTTGCCGCCCTTGCCGTCGGGGAGGACCAGCTTGCCCTCCTTGATCATCACGTTGATCGCGATCTCGCAGAAGTTGGAGTGCGCGTAGTAGTCCTGCACCGCGTGGATGCCACTGCCGAACTCGCGCGGCCCGAGGCCGTCGTTCTTGGTCTTCCCCAGCATCGCCGCCTTGTGCAGCGTGGCCTTCGCCCACTCCTTGCTGGTGTTGATGTAGACCGGCATGCCGAGGTTGCTGATCTGGAACGCGGTCTGATCCTGCGTGTTGACCATCGTCTCGCCCGCGGTCTGCATGCGGGTGGCGGTCTCCTGGTAGCGCGGATCGACGCCGTCCTTGGCGTAGCCGGTCTTGTCGCCGCCCGACACCGGGTTGGCCTGGCCCGACACGTCGACGTTGGCGATCGGGATCGTCGAGTCGGGGTTGATCGGCCCAGGCGACGCGGTGCCCTCGGTCTGCTTGTAGACGTCCGACGCCCGCAGGTCGGTCGGGTTGTCCATGTGCTCGACGGGGTCATACGTGCCGAATTCTTTTGGATCGAAGCCGCGGCCGAACTCCTTGATCGACAGCACCTGCAGGATCGCCTGCAGGTTGGCGGCGCCGACCATCGCGGTGAGGCCGGGGACGTTGGCCTGCGACAGATCGCGCATCCAGTTGCCCTGGTAGCCCATCACCGAGGCGTCGGCGCTGAGGCCCATGTCCTGGAGCGCCTGGGTCGTGAGGTAGGCGTGGCCGCCGGGCTCGACGACGAAGTTGTTGCCGCTGGCGTCGGGCTTCTTCAGTCGCTTCACGGTGCCGGCGCCGAAGCAGCGGATGCCGCCCGGGTTGCGCGCGATCGCGACCTGCTGGCCCGCGAGCGCGGCCTCGGCGGCCTCGTCGGCGGCGCGCTCGGCGGGAGCGGCATCGTGATCGGCGTCGGGCGCGAACGGCTGCACCGTCGACGCGTCGCCGCCGCGGTTCTGGACGACGTGGGCGACCTCGTGGGCGAGCACGAAGCTGCCGTGCTCGCTGTTCAGATCGAGGCCGCTCGACAGGTGGACGTCCTCGCCGACCGCGAAGGCCTGCGCGTTCATCGCGCGGGCGGCGCTGTCGGAGGCGGCGCCGTCGTGGACGCGCACGCTCGACAGATCGGTGCCGTACGACTGCTGCAGCGCGGTCGCGGCGCCGCTCGGCAGCGGCGAGCCGCCGCCGCCGCGGGCGAGGTACTCGTAGCTGCCGCCGACGCTGCCTTGATCGGCGCTGTCGCCGCCCGCGGTACCCGGGCGGGTGAGCTCGACGCCGAGCGAGCGCTCGATGCTGCCTTGCGCGGCGTGGTCGACCGGCGCGCCGCGACTGGGGCCGGCGCTCGATCCGCGCAGGCCGACCGTCAGCGGCTTCTTGCCAGGCGCGCGCGTCGGCTCGAGCGCGGCGGTGGCGTCGTCTTCGTGCCGGAGCAGCTGATCGAGATCACTCATGGTTTCCTCATGGCCGCGGCGATCATCGTACGCGCGCGGCGATGCATACCTTCCTCCGGGGTGAGGTATGCTGGCGGCGTGGCGAGTGGCGATAGTCGCTGGATCGACTCGTTTCTGGACGGCGCGCCGATCGTCGACGATCCGATCGTGCCCGCGTCGTCGACGGGCAGCAACGAGCCGTCGCCGCGAACGCCGCCGCGCACGAATGGTTCGACCGGGTATGTCGGCTCCGACCTGATCGGGATCGGCTACCTCATCGGCCCCGAGCCCGCCGACGTGCTGGAGCGCGTCTCGGGAGCGTTCGGAGCCGAGCCCGCGATCCCGCCGCGCGCGTCGCTCACGATCTGGGACTGATCACACGAGCGCGGCGAGGGCGTCGAGGGCGCGGCGCAGCGGCCCGGGGCCGACGCCATCGGTGACCGGCGTACCGTCGGCGGCGCGGATCGCGGCGAGGGCCGCGCAGGCGACGACGGTCTGGCGCGGGCCGCCGACGGCGGGCGCGACCGGCTGCTCGGTGGTGAGCACCAGCGTCGCGCCGGTCGCGGTCGCGGCGACGCGGGCCAGGGCGGTGGTGTCGTCGACGGACAGCTCGCCGAGCTCGGCGACGAAGAACCCGTCGGCGAGGGCCGCGTCGCGGGCCCAGCCGCGCCACTGCGCGTGATCGGTGGCGGCGTCGCGGAAGCGCGCGCCGCCCGGCATCAGCCACGCGGCGCGACCGGTCGCCAGCATCAGCAGGCGCAAGGTCGCGGCGGTCGCGCGGCGCGGCCCGGTCAAGATCGTGATCGTCCCCGGACGCGGCGGCACCAGCCCGAGCCGCGCGACGATCGTCGCGGCGGCGGCGTCCTCGGCGTTCCAGCTCGGCTCGGCGCCGTCGGGCGCGGCGATCGGCTCACCGCGCAGCGCCGCCAGCACGCTCGGCGCGATCGCGAGGCGCATCGACGCCAGCGCGGCGCCTCCGAGATCGGTCGTGATCAGCGCGGCGCGGCGCAGCGGCGCGTCGGGGTGGTAGAGGCCGGTCAGGAGGACGCGGCTCGACGCCGCGGTCGACGCCAGATCGAGCACCGCGCCGATCGTCAGGTCGGTGCCCGGATGCGCGACGTTGCGAAACGCGCGCGCGACCGCGCGATCGAGCTCGGGCGCGGCGCAGAGACACAGGAGCACCCGCTCCTCGGCGCGGGTCGCGATCGCCCCGAGGCGCGCGAGCGCGGCGCCGCCGGGCGCGGCCTCGGCGAGGCGCCACGCCGCCAGCAAGATCGCGACGTGCTCGGCGAACTGCTCGCCGCGCTCCTGGAGCTGGGCGCGGTGCGGATGCGCGAGGCGGATGAAGCCGTCGGCGGCGTCGCGGACCGCGAGGCGCGCCCCGGCCGCGCGCGCCATCGCCAGGATCGACGCGCACAAGGCGTCGTGCTGTGGCCGCGGCTGGAGGGCGTCGGCCCACAGGCTCATCGGGCACAGCATCGCCGCTGCGATCGGTGCCGTCAATTCTCTCGGGTGGTTGGCTGGACCGCGCCGGGGATCCGGGCGAGCGCGGGGGAGATCGGAGGTGGGCTCCCTCGTAGTATCGTGGGCCATGCTCGAGCTTCACCTGCGTCCGAATGCCGAGATCTCCGACGAGGTCGAGGCCGAGCGACGTCCCGAACCGCGGCCGACCGCACCCGGGAAGCTCAACCGCACCGCGCGGCTCTACCGCGACGGCACCGCGCTGGTGCCACCGAACGCCGACCTCGGCGCGGTGCTGCGCGCCGCGGCCCAGAGCGGCGGCTTTCCGCTGCCGCCGTTGCTGTTGCGTCGGCTCGAGCGCGCGCTGCGCGCTGATCTATCGGCGGTGCGGCTCCACACCGGGCCCCAGGCCGCCGCGGCCGCCGAGGCGCTGCGCGCCAACGCGTTCACCGTCGGCACCGATGTGTTCTTCGCCGCGGGTGGGTTCGATCCGTCGTCGCCCAAAGGCGAGCGGCTGATCGCCCACGAGGTCGCGCACGTCGTGCAGACCGGCGCCCGCGGCCCCGCGCTCGGCGCGGTCGACGCGGTCGACGTCAGCGATCCCGGCGAGCGCGCCGAGGTCGAGGCTCACGACTTCGCGGATCAGTTCGTCGCGCGTCCCGATGCGCCGCGATCGTCGCGCGAGCTGCGCGAGTCGCGCGAGCCGGTCGCGCCCGCGCCTGCGGTGACCGCGGCGCCTGCCGCGAGCGCGACCCGCGTGCTGCGCGATCCCGCGCCGAGCGCGCCGAAGCCGGGCACGCCCGCGACGATGTCACCGCAGCAGGAGGCCGAGCTCAAGGCCGCCGCCGCCACCATGCCGCCCGCGCCGGTCGCCGCGCCGACCGCGCCCGCACCGACGACGACCGCCGCGCCCGCCAC
>JAYTAJ010000009.1:0-5231 GCA_043737575.1 Myxococcales bacterium
GACGTCGCCGCGGCCCGCGAGGCCGGCGTCGAGCAGCGCGCCCGGGACCCGCGTGGTCTTGCCCGCGCCCGGCGGCGCGACCAGCACCGCGGCGCCGCGCGTGGCGACCGCGTCGATCACGCCGGGCAGGACCTCATCGATCGGGAGCGCCGGAAGCCGCACGCCGCACCCTACCGGGGTCGGTGGGGGCACTCCACTGTCAGACCGCGCTGGTACACGTTTCGTCAGGCGGTTGGGTACCCACCTGTAGTAGCTCGTCCTTGACGGTACCCCACCGGTGGCGTAAGGAAATACCATGGCGAAGAAGCAGACTCGGCGGAGCATCAGCGTCAGTCGCTCGACCTACGAGCGGCTCAAGGCGTTCTGCGAGACCAGCGGGATCTCGATGAGCCAGTGCGTCGAGACGCAGGTCGGCACCCTCCTTGGCGAGGAAGGCGTCGCCACCGGATCGGTGGTCGTCTCCGCCAGTACGGCCGGGCTCGCTGCCGACCGCGGAACGCCGCGGCCTGCGCCGTCGGCGGGTCGCCCGCAGCCGGCGCCGATGCGCGCCGCTCCGGCTCCGGTGCGGCCCGCGCCGCGGCCGGTGCCGATGACCTCGGCGGCCGCGCGCTACGCGGTGGATCCGCCGCTGCCGATCATCAAGAAGGCCGAGCAGCCCGCGCCCAAGGCGCCGACGATGCCGAAGGCCAACGAGATCTTCACGTTCTGATTGGATCTCTGAACCCGGTGCGTTGAGCGTCGGGATCGGCGTGGTGATCGGGCGGGGTGCCGTGGGGCGGGCACTGAAGTGCTGGACTCGGGCACTGAAGCGATCGGGACTGAAGTGACCGGGACTGAAGTGATCGGGACTGAAGTGATCGGCGATCAGTTGCAGGCGTTGCGGCAGTCGAAGCAGCCTTGCTCGTCGCCGAGCTGGCAGCCGCGGATGAGGTCGGCGCAGCCGTCGGCTGGCAGCGGCGAGCCGTCTTCCATCGCGACGCCGACGCGGAGCCGACACGACTCGGCGATGCCGCCATCGCAGGCGAGCCGCAGCGCGGCGCGCACGGTGGTCACCGCCGAGGGGTTCGGCGTGTCGCCGATCACCGCGAAGAGCTGGCAGCCGGCCATGCGGTAGCACGCGTCGACGTCGCCGCCGTTGCAGGCGTGGCCGAGGGTGGTGATCGCGTCCGCGGTCATGCACCCCGTGCCAGCGGGCATGGGGCGACGGGTCGCGGCCACCGCGGCGTCGGCCACGCACACGCTGGGCGTCTCCACCACGGCGGGCGCGGGGTGGTCGGCGCCACCGCACGCGGCGATCGAGACGAGGATTGCGAGCGAGCGCCGAGCGAAGCGGATCATGATCCACGGTCGCAGGTCTCGGCCGCGTCGAGATCTCAGCCCGATCTCAGCCGACGCGCGATCCGATCACGGCGCGGCCTAGAGTACGGAGATGAAGCTCACCTCGCTGCTGCTCTCGATCGCGATCGGCGCCGTGCTCGCCGCCCCTGGAAGCGCTCACGCCGACGACGCCCCCGCGAGCGTCATCGATACCTACCTGAGCCTGCGCGACGGCGGCTGCGACGCGTCCCGCATCGGCTCGCCGATCGTGGCGCGCGTGCTGCGCAACGTGCCCTACGCGCAGCAAGGGAAGATCTTCAAGTCGCCCGAGCTGATGCAGCTCTACGAGGCCGACGGTGGTTGGTACCAGCCGTCCGATGTCGGCGCCGACGTCCGCGCCGAGGATCGGGCGTGCGTGCGCAAGCTCGACGCCCAGGAGAAGAAGCTACGCGGGCGGGTCAAGCTGAAGAAGTCGATCGAGATGGCGCTCACCCGCCATACCGGAGCTGTCCTCGACATGGCGCGGCTGGTGGAGTCCGACTTCAAGAAGTTCGGACAGTCGGAGAAGACCGTCGACGGCATGCGGTCGTGGAAGGTGTACTTCGAGGGCGGCGGCGCGGCGCTGGTGACCATCGAGTGCCGCATGCCCGAGGCCGACGCCAAGGCCAAGGCGCCGCCGTGGTCGAAGCTCGAGTGCCACGCCATCGCCGCGGGCTGACGTGATGGCCCACCCGGGCGGTTGATCCGCCGCCGCCGAGCGCCGATCCTGTCCTCGTGCTGCCCGAGGTCCGGCTTCGCCTCCCCGACGAGCAGATCGTCCGCGCGGGGCCAGGCGCGGTGATCGGGCGCGCGTACACCGCCGACGTCCGCATCGACGACGGGCGGGTGTCCGAGATCCACGCCTATGTCAGCCTGCGCGCCAGCCAGCTCGTGCTGCTCGCGCTGCGCGGCCGGATCCGCTGCGAGCAGCGCGACACGCCGCGCCTCGAGCTGACGCCCGGGCAGCACATCGAGCTCGCACCCGAGGTCGCGATCGAGGTCGTCACCGTCGAGCTGCCGGTCCACGTGCTCGCGCTCGAGGCCGACGGCGTGGCGCGGCAGGTGCTGTTCGGCGTGACGTCGGTGATGACCCGCCCGACGCCGCATCTGATCGCGGGCTACGTCGCCGACGCCAGCGCGCTGGTGTGGAGCGACGGCCTGGCGTGGCGGGCGCGGCTGGTCGGGCAGCGGGTGCGACCGCTGCGCGACGGCGACGCCATCACCGTCGACGGCATCGGGTTCCGCGCGGTCGCGGTGCCCGGCGCAGGCGCCGCCGTGGTCGAGACCGTGCCGCGCACGGCGGGCGATCGGCTCCGCATCGTCAGCCGGTTCGACAGCGTGCAGGTGTGGCGCGATGGCGCGACCGCGCCGTGCCTGCTCACGGGCCGACCCGCGCGCCTGGTCGCCGAGCTGCTCGCGCTGGGCGGGCCGGTCCGCTGGGAGGCGCTGGCGCAGGATCTCTGGAGCGACGACGCCGACGGCGCGACCTTGCGCCACCGACTCGACATCACGCTGCTGAAGACCCGCAGGTTGCTCGCCGCCGCGGGGCTGCGCCGCGATCTCGTCACCTCGCACCGCAACGGCTGGCTCGAGCTGCTGCTGTACCCGGGAGACGTCGCCGATGACCGCTCATGATCGGGCGGGCTCGGACTGGCACGGCGAGCTGAGCGACGGCGCCGCGGGTGCGGAGCGATCGCTCGGCGAGGTCGCGACCGGCCCGCGCTATCGGCTCGGCGGCGAGCTCGGCGTCGGCGCGATGGGCCGCGTGCGCGCCGCCTACGACACGCTGCTCGAGCGTGAGATCGCGCTGAAGCAGGTGCGCGCCGCGGGCGACGCGATCGCCGACGCCGCGCTCTTGCGCGAGGCCCGGGTCACGGCCGGGCTCGATCACCCCGCGATCATCGCGGTGCTCGACGCAGGCGAGGACGCCGACGGCCAGCCGTTCTACGCCATGCGGGTCGTCCATGGCCGCAGCCTCGCCGAGGTCGTCGCCGACGGGCTCGCCGCCGCGGCGCACACGGCGCTCTTGCGCGCGCTGCTCCAGGTCGCGCAGGCGATGGCCTACGCTCACGCGCGCGGCGTCGTGCATCGCGATCTGTCGCCGCGCAACGTCCGGCTCGGCGCCCACGGCGAGGTCGTCGTGATGGACTGGGGGCTGGCGGCGCGCGTCGAGGCAGCGGCAGGCGAGCGCGTCGTCTGCGGCACGCCCGGCTATCGTGGGCCCGAGCTCGAGCGCGGCGAACCAGCGAGTCCCGCGAGCGACGTGTGGAGCCTCGGCGCGCTGATCCACCTCGCGACGATCGGGACGCCGCCAGGCCCGACGCTGCCGCGCCACGGGCTGCGCGCCGAGCTGCGCTCGCTCCTGGGCCGAGCGCTGGCGCCGCGGCCGACCGATCGCTACGCCGACGCGGGTGCGCTCGCCGCCGATCTCGCGGCGTTCCTCGACGGCGGCCGCGTGTGCGCCCACCGCGATCGGCCCTGGGATCGCGCGGTGCGGCTGGCGCGGCGTCACCCGGGCGCGATCGCGGTGGCCGCCGTCGGCGTCGCCGCCGCGGCGGTGGTCGCGGTGGTGCTCGGCACCCTCGCGGGGCGCCGCGCCGACGAGGCGCGGCGCTCGCGCAGCGAGGCGCGCGCCGCGCTGCGGGAGATGATCGTCGAGCGCGTCGGCGACGCCGTGCTCGCCGACCACCGCGCCGACGCCGAGGCCCTGGCGAACCGCGCACGCGCGGTGGGCGCGGTCGCCACCGCCGTCGGCGTCGACGCGGCCTTCGCGGCCTCGGCGTCGGTGATCGTGCGGCCGATCGGCGACGAGGCCGGCTGCCGCACGCTGGCGGTGCGCAGCGGCGGCGAACGGCTGTGCGCGACCGACGGTCGGCTGTGGCTCGACGACGGCCGCGCCCGACGGGCCCTCGATCTCGAGGGCCGCGAGCCCAGCGCCGCGCGCTTCCTCGCCGACGGCGGCGTGATCGTCGCGTCGCGCAATGACGTCGGCAACCAGGCCGTGCGCTTCGATCGCACGCTCGCCGCGATCGGCCGCCACGCGATGACCGGCGGCGCGCCGTCGCTCGACGAGGCCGCGGGCTGGGCGATCGTGGGCGCGCCCGACCTCTACCTCGCGGTCGGCGCCGACGGCAGCGCGCGCTCGGTGCGGCCCTGCCCCGTCGGCGCCGCGATCCGCCTGGTCGTCGCGCACCCAGCGTCGACGCCGACCGCGGTCGCGACGGTGGTGTGGTGCTCCGACGGCCTGCTGGTCGTCGACGGTCCCGCGGGCACGATCCGCCAGAGCGCCCTCGACCTGGTGGCGCGGCTCCCGGGCGGCGCCGCGGGCGCGATCATCGACGGCCGACTCGTGATCGGTGGCTCCGACGCGCGGATCGGCGTGGTCGCGCTGCCAGGCGGCGAGGTCCTGCACGTGAGCCCGTCGCCGGTCGGTGCGGTGTCGCGCATCGCCCTCGGCCCCGACGGCGACGCCATCGTGACCGGCGCCGATGGCGTCGGGCTGTGGCGGCCCGAGGTCGGCGCGTGGCGGCACGTCGTCGACGCCGCCGAGGCCGCCGAGGCCGGGGTCGCCGACGGTCGCGTGATCGGGTTCGGCGCGGGGACGCTCGCGGCGTGGGAGGTCGCGGCGGACGCGCCGACGCACCGCGTGACCGCGCGCGCGGGCCTCGCCGCGGTCGCGTGGTCGTCCGACGGAGCGCAGCTCGCGTTCGGCGGCGGCGAAGGCGGGGTCCACGTGCTCGACGTCGCCAGCGGCCGGCTCCGTCGCACCGCGATCACCGATCAGGTCGTGAAGTCCCTCGCCTTCGCCCCCGATGGCCGCGCGCTCGCGGTCGGGATCTCGACTGGCACGGGGCTGCGGGTGCTCGACCTCGACG
>JAYTAJ010000010.1:0-2252 GCA_043737575.1 Myxococcales bacterium
GAGGTCGGGGCGCGAGCCGGCGCCGCGGTGCGGATCGCGATCGTCGATGCGTCGGATCACTCCGACCTCGCCGCGGTGCTCGCCGCGCTCGGCGACGGCGGGCTGCGGATCGCGATCGCCGCGGCCGACGGCGGCCACGCGGCAGTCGAGTTGCTCATCGCGGCGCTACGCGGCGGCGCCCTCGACGCGCGATGCGGCGCCGTCACGGCGCGCAGCCTGGCGGCGTTCGTCGCCGCGGCGCTGCCCGGTGCGGCCATCGCGCCACCAGCCGTCGATGCCGAGTTGTTCGAGCCGCCTTCCCTCGAGCGACTGTGGCGCCTGGGATGGTCGGTCGCGACCGGCGTGCGGCTGCTGCCTGCCAACGGCGCGGACGATCCGGTCGTTGGTGAGGTCCTGCCCGGCCGGTTCCGCCTCGACGCGCGCATCGCCGAAGGGACGTTTGGAATCGTCTACCGGGCGCGGCAGCTCACGATCGGTCGCGACGTCGCGGTGAAGGTGATGCGCGCCGGCGTCGATCCGTTTTCCGAGGACGGTCGGCTGTTCGTGCAGGAGATCCAGGCGGTCGGACGGATCGATCACCGCAACGTCGTGCGGGTCTACCAGGCCGACGTCACCAGCGATGGCCGGCTGTTCTTCGCGATGGAGCTGCTCGACGGCCGCGATCTACAGGCGCGGGTCAATCAAGGTCCGCTGCCGATCGCCGATGCGGTCGCGCTGGTGCAGCAGTTGCTCGCCGCCCTCGACGCCGCGCACCGCGCCGGACTGGTCCACGCCGACGTCAAGCCCGGCAACGTGATCGTGGTCGGCACCGGCGACGACGAGCGCGCCGTCCTCGTCGACTTCGGGCTCGCGCGCCTGCGCCGCGCCGACGAGGCCGCGACGTCGGTCGGCGGCACGCCGGCGTTCATGGCGCCCGAGCAGCTCACCGACGGCCGGGTCGACGCGCGCTCGGATCTGTTCGCCGCTGGACTCGTGCTGGTCGCGCTGATCACCGGCTGGCGTCGCCGGCGCGGCAGCGATCTGGTGCCTCCCGCCGACGTGCTCGCCGCGATCACCGACGACGCCGTGCGCGCGGCCCTCGATCGCGCCCTGGCGTTCGATCCCGCCGCGCGGTTCTCGACCGCCGCCGCCTTCGCCGCCGCGCTCGATGGCGAGGCCGGCGCCGACGCCGCGCCACCCGAGCGTCCACCGTTCCACGGGCTCGCCGCGTTCGACGAGCGCGATCACGGGCTCTTGTTCGGCCGAGATCGCGAGCTGATCCAGCTCTCGGAGCTCGCGCTGCATCGCCGCCTGGTCGTCGTGACCGCGCCGTCGGGCGTCGGCAAGACCTCGCTCCTGCGCGCCGGCCTCCGACCGCGCCTCGAGGCCCTCGCCGCGACGGTGGTCTACGCCTCGTGCCGCACCGACGACGAAGCCGGCCTCGCGCGCGCGCTGGTCCCGACCGCGACCTCGATCGCTGCCGCGCTGTCCGCCCTCGGCGCGCCCGGCGCGGTGATCCTCCTCGATCAGGTCGAGACCGCGCTCGACGCCGCCGAGCCAGGCGCCGGCTCGCTCCTCGACGCCGTGCTCACCGCCGCAACCCAGCGCGACGTCCACGGCTGCATCGTGCTGAGCGTGCGCGAAGACTTCCTCGCACGACTCCTCGATCGCGCGGGCGGCCGGCTCGAGGGCGCGCCGATCGTCCGCATCGGTCCGCTCTCCCCCGACGGCGCCCGCGACGCGATCATGCGCCCGCTCCTCGAGCGCCGCCTCATCATCGCGCCCGATCTGCTCGAGCGCCTGCTCGTCGATCTGGTCGCAGCTGGCCGCCAGCTCGGCGCCGAGCTCGGCTGGGGCGCGCTCGCTCCGATCTATCCGCCGCACCTCCAGCTCGCCTGCGCGGTCCTCTACGAACGCCTCCCCTCCGGCGATGCGACCCTGACGCTGCGCCAGTACCAGGCCCTCGGCGGCTTCGACGCGATCGTCGGCGAGCACCTCGACCGCGTCCTCGACGGCCTCGACGCCACCGACGGCGCCATCGCGCGCGATCTGTTCGTCGCCCTCGTCACCGCCGCCCACGGCCGCTCCGCCCGCACCGAGATCGAGCTGGCCGACGCCCTCGGCGATCGCCGCACCCAGTTGCCCGCCGTTCTCGAGCATCTCCGCCGTCAGGGACTCGTCGTCCGGGTCCGCCGCCCCGACGGCGACATCGTCTGGGAGCTGATCCACGACAGCCTCGTACCTCGCGTCCTCGCCTGGATCGATCGCCGCGA
>JAYTAJ010000011.1:0-11999 GCA_043737575.1 Myxococcales bacterium
TTCTCGCCGCCGCACCCGACGACGACGACGAGCGCGATCAGCGCGGCGACACGCATGCAGCCGCGATGGTAGCCGATCACGCGTCGACGGGAGCGTCGAGGCCGCTGGCGATGAACGGCAACTTCGCGAAGGCGTCCTTGTCGATCGCCTTGTCGAGCGCGTCGCTGGCCTTGATCTCGCCGGCCTGCACCATGCGCGCGAGCGTCGCGTCCATACCCTGCATGCCGTCGGCCTGGCCCGACTGGATGAAGCTGCCGATCTGGTTGGTCTTGCCCTCGCGGATCAGCGACGCCAGCGCCAGGTTGCCGACCAGGATCTCATGGGCGGCGATGCGGCCGCCACCGTCGGCGCGGCGCAGCAGCTGCTGGGCGACGACGCCCGCGAGGGAGTCGCCGAGCAGGCCGCGGATCTGCGGCTGCTGATCGGCCGGGAACGCGTTGACGAAGCGATCGATCGTCGCCGCCGCCGAGTTGGTGTGGATGGTCGCGAGGATCAGGATGCCGAAGCTCGCGAGCTGCAGCGCCAGCTTCATGGTCTCGGCGCCGCGCAGCTCGCCGACCAGGATCACGTCGGCGTTCTCACGCCCGGCCGAGCGGATCGCCTCGACGAACGACGGCACGTGGACCCCCACCTCCTTGTGGGTGATCAGGCACTGCCGCGGCTCGTGGACGAACTCGATCGGATCCTCGATCGTGAGGATGTGACCGCGGCGGCTGCGGTTCATGTGATCGATCATCGCCGCCAGCGTCGTCGACTTGCCGCTGCCGGTCGGCCCGGTCACCAGCACCAGGCCCGCGGTCAGCTCGGCGAGCTTGCGGATGCCTCCGGGCACGTCGAGCTGATCGAGCGTCAGGATCGTCGTCGGGATCGTGCGGAACACCGCGCCGGTGCCCGTGGTCTTGGTCAGGTAGTTGCCGCGGAAGCGGGCCTTGTCGGCGTAGGCGTACGCGAAGTCGAGATCGCGCTCGGCCGCGAAGTGGGCGCGCTGCGCCGGCGTCAGGATCTCGTCGGTCAGACGGGTGATCTCGGCGGCGGTGAGGATGCGGTCGGCGCCCGCGATCAGCTCGCCCTTGCACCGCAGCATCGGCGGGTAGCCGGCCGACAGGTGCAGATCGGAGCCGCCGCGCACCAGCAGCAGATCGAACAGCCGATCGATCGCCGCCATTAGCGATCGTCCTTCTTCCACAGCCCACCGAAGCGCGGCTTGGCGGCGGCGCTCGGCGCGATCGGCGGCGGCGGGTCGGCGGCGTGGAGCGCGCGCGCCAGCTCCTTCTTGCTCGCCGAGGCCCGCAGCGCGACCTCCTCGGTGATCTTGCCGCTGCGCACCAGCTCGGCCAGCGAGTCGTCCATGCGGATCATCCCGAACGCGCGGCCGCGCTGTTGCAGGCTCTCGACCTGAAACAGCTTGTTGTCGCGGATCAGCGCCGCCAGCGGCAGCACGCCCGTCAGCAGCTCGACCGCGGCGACGACGCCGGTGCCGTCGGCGGTCGGCAGCAGCCGCTGCGACAGCACGAACTTCAGCGCCGCGGCCAGGCTGGTGCGGACCTGCTGCTGATCGTCGGGCGGGAACATGTCGATCAGGCGATCGAGGGTCTTGGCCGCCGACGGCGTCGACATCGTCGCCATCACCAGGTGGCCGGTCTCGGCCGCGGTCAGCGCGATCTCGACGGTCTCGCGGTCGCGCAGCTCGCCGATCACGATCACGTCGGGGTCCTCGCGCAGCGACGCCTTGAGCGCGGTCACGAAGCTGCGGGTGTGGCTGCCGATCTCGCGCTGCGACACCAGCGCGCGCTTGCGCGGGTGGATGATCTCGACCGGATCTTCGATCGTCAGGATGTGGTGGGCGCGCGTGCTGTTGATCAGATCGACCAGCGCCGCGAGCGTCGTGGTCTTGCCGTGGCCGTTGGGCCCGGCGATCACGACCAGGCCCTGGTGGTAGGTCGTGATGCGCGCGAGCTCGCGCGGCAGGCCGAGCGCCTCGAGGGTCGGCGGCGCGCCGACGATCAGCCGGAAGCTGCCCTTCCAGCCCAGCCGCACCCGCGAGATGTTGGCGCGCAGCCGGCCGGCGCCGTCGACCTCGAGGGCGGTGTCGACGTAGCCGCGGGCCGCGAGCTGGGCGTGCTGGGCGTCGTCGAGCAAGGGCGTCAGCATGCGCTCGACGGTGGCGGCGTCGAGGAGGTCGCCGATCGGCGTCACCACGCCGAGGACGCGGGCCATCGCGCGGCGATCGGCGGCGACGTGGAGATCGGTCGCCTTGCGCTGGCGCGCGGTGCGGATCAGCGCGACGAACGCTGGATCGGGCGCGCCGCGGACCGCCGCAGACCCCGCTGCGGGCGCTGGCGTCGCGGTGGCGACCGCGATCGGCGCCGACTCCGGGATCGCGATCGCCTCGACCGGCGTGCTGAGGCTGGTGCGCCGCACCCGCTTGCCCGCCGCGGTGCCGCGGGTCTTGGTCCGCGACCGCACCGCCCGGGTCAGGCGGACCACGGTGTCGCCGCCGCGGACGCTGACGTCGACGTCGATCGTCCGCTCGAACAGCCGCAGCGCCGCCGCCGCGCCGCCGCCCGACGCGATCATCGCCGCGAGAGGCGTGCCCGCCACCAGCACCGCGAGCTGCCCGGGCGACACCGCCGACCGCGACGCCGGTCGGTACTCACCATCGGCGCGCACGGTGACCGGCCGACCCGTCGCCAGGACGACCTCGGTCACCTCCTCGCGATCGAGGAACTCGATGAGCTTGGCCAGCTGCGACAATCACGCGATCGTACACCGCGCGCCGCGTCGCCGCGGGTAGCCCTGGGTCAGCACTCGGGGGCCGCGCGTTCAGTTCACCGCCTCGAGCCGCAGGATCGTGCCGTGGACGTCGCCGGTCTCGGGATCGATCTCCGGATCGAGGAAGATCCGGGTGACGTCGAGGTCGCGCAGCGCCGACAGCAGCTCCCCCGACACCACCGCCGAGGCATCGAGCCCGATCGGCCACAGCTCGCCGACGCCGATCGCCTGGGCGAACTTGGACGCCGCCTCGTCGCTCGAGAAGAAGAACGAGTAGGGCCGCCGACACCACAGATCGGATCCATTCGAGGTCAGGTGCCACACCCGCGGCGGCAGGAACGATACGAGCTCTCCCGTGTTCACCGCGATATCTGTCGGTCGATCGGCCATGCCCGACCCTGCCGCCACCCGGGCACATGCGCAAGGGCTCTGCTACGTTGCCGGCCCATGCGTGCGCCCGCCTTCGTCGCGTCTGTCCTCCTCGTCGCCTGCGGCCCCACGGGCATGTCCGGCCCCACCATGAACAACCGCGTCAGCGGCGGCGCGGTCGCGACCGAGACCGTGGTGTCGACCGAGATCCTGCAGCGCGAGCCGCGCACCAACACCGCCCAGGTCAAGCACATCCTGATCTCGTGGGACGCCAAGGTCGAGAGCAAGCCCGGCGCCGATCCGCGCGCCACCGCGCGCACCCAGCACGACGCCGAGCGCCAGATCCGCGCGCTCATGAAGCAGGTCGCCGCGGGCGCCAGCTTCGAGACCCTGATGGGCCTGCACTCCGAGGATCCCGGCAGCGCGACCAGCGGCGAGTCCTACGAGGTCACGCCCGACGCCCAGCTGGTGATCGAGTTCCGCCAGCTCGGGCTGCGCCTCGACGTCAACGAGGTCGGCGTCGTCGAGTCCGACTTCGGCTATCACCTGATCAAGCGCGTCGAGTAGCGACCGCTATCGCACGAACACGCGATCGCGGCGGCGGATCTCGAACAGCTGGGCTCGCACGCGGACGTGATCGATCGCGACGATCGCCGCGGTGAGAACGCCGCCCGCGACCAGGAGGCCGAACGCGAGCTCGGTCAGGTGGACCACGGCGAGGACGAGCACGCCCCACGACACCAGATCCTTGCGCACCAGGTACGGCGCGTAGGTCGCGGCGAACTTGAGCGCCGGGTGCATGTCGGGGCGGACCGCGATCGCCTGGGCCGCGACCGGCCGCAGCCGCGCGGTGCCGGGGGCGTCGCCGTCGGTGATCTCGAACTTGCCGACGTAGTCCTGGCTGTTGGCCGAGCCGATCAGGACGACGATGTTCCAGTACACGCAGTAGATCGCGATCGTGTAGGTGACCGCGCCGATCGCGATCGCGTACAGCCAGCGATCGTGGGGGCCGAGGTCGCCGAACACGCCGAACGAGTGGGCGCAGTGCAGCCCGAGCGCGATCATGTACGCGACCTGGGACAGCTCGTCGACGACGGTGTCGAGCCACGCGCCGAACCGCGACGTCTGCAGCTTCAACCGCGCGACCTCGCCGTCGCAGCAGTCGACGTACGACGCCGCGAGCACGATCGCGGTGCCGAGGATGGCGCTGTCGACCGGGCCGCGCGCGGTGAGCCAGCAGCCGATCGCGATCAGCACCGCGGTGCAGTACGAGATCTGGTTCGGCGTGATCGCGGTGTGGACCAGGAGCCGCGTCAGCGGGAACGACAGCGGCCGGTACAGGTAGCGCGTGATCGCGTTGTCCTGCGGCTTGTGGATGATGCGGTAGAGCAGGCGGGCCGCGGCGCGGCGCTGATCGGGCGTCGTCGCGGGGTGGCGCGCGATCGCGCCGTGAGGGATCGCGTCGGCGCCGTCGGCGAGGGCGGTGGCAGCGAGCGCGCGATCGTCGGCGCCGTCGGCGAGGGCGGCGACGAGTCGGCTGGCCGCCGCGCCGCACGCGATCATCGCGCCCGCGTAGCTCCCGGCCGCGCAGTCGGACGCGGCGGCGTCGCGCGGCGCGACCGCGATCGCCAGCGCGCGATCGGTCGCGACCAGGCCGCTGACCAGCGGCGTATGGACCAGCTGATCGGTGGCGCGGATCACCAGCACGCGCTCGCTCGGGTTGGCGCGCCACCACGCGGGCAGCTCGGCGCGGCTGCGCGCCACCAGCACCGCGCTCGCGCCCGCGCGGACCGCGACGCGCCGCGCGCGCTCGGCCAGCGACAGGCCGACCACCCGCGCGTCGGCACCCGGGGCATCGGCGATCACGATCGCTGTGAGCGGCGTCATGGTGGAAGGGCGCGTGGTCATCGTGCAGGCGAGCCGATTGCAAAGGCGGGACCCCATCTCGCCGTCACCACATCGCCACCGAACTGCCAGCTTTCGGTCGATCCCACCCCGTCCGGGCCGGGAAGCTGACAAGTTTTCACCACCTGGCGGGAGGTAAGTACCTGATACCCGTCGCGCACATCGCTTGCACGTCGGGCGGCCGAGATGAAGGCCGTTATCCTCGCTGCTGGTTGTGCAACTCGCCTTCGCCCGTACTCGGACGATACCCCCAAGACCCTGTTGCCGGTGGCCGGCGTGCCGATCCTGCGTCGCACGATGACGAGCCTCATCCGCTGCGGGATCGATCAGTTCGTGATCGGCACGGGCTATCTCGAGCACATGGTCCGCGACGCGGTCGCCGAGTGGTTCCCCGGGCTCGCCGTCACCTTCGTGACCAACCCGGTATTCCGCCAGACCAACAACGGCTACTCGCTGTCGCTGCTCCGGCCGCACCTCGAGGATCACGCGTTCATCCTGCTCGACGGTGACGTGGTGTTCGACCTCGACGTCATCTCGACCCTGCTCGGCCAGGGCCCGGACTGCCTCGCGGTCCGCTCGGTCGGCGAGATCGGCCTCGAGGAGGTCAAGGTCGCCGCCGACAAGAACGATCGCGTCCTCGCGATCGGCAAGCACATCCCCGTGCGCGGCGCGATGGGCGAGTCGGTCGGCATCGAGCTGTTCTCGGCCGACACCTCGCGCAAGCTGTTCGCCGCGCTCGATCGCCGCATGGGCGAGGGCCTGGTCAACGAGTACTACGAGGCGGCGTTCCAGGAGATCATCGACGGCGGCGCCACCCTGCGCGGCGTCGACATCGGCACCCTGTACGCCAGCGAGATCGACACCATCGAGGACCTGCGCGCCGCCAACAGCCGGCTGGCCGCGCGACCTGCGTTCGACACCCAGGTCGGCCTCCGCCTCGCGGTCTGATCCTGTTGCCCCGCGGGGGCGATCCATCGCACCATCAGGATCATGCGGGTCCGGGTGATGCTGTTGCTGGGTGCGGTCACCGCGTGCGCGACCGGCGCGCGCGACAATCCCGGCGACGACGATGACGACCTCGACGCGCGCGTCGACGCGCCGCAGGTGATCGACGCGCCGCAGCCGATCGACGCGCCACAGCCGATCCAGACGATCACGCTGTCGCAGGGCTCGTCGACGATCACGCCGCTCAACAGCCTCGCGTGTACCGACGAGTTTGGCGCCACCGCCGAGAACAGCTACTACCGCGTCTTCCACCTGCCGGACTTCGCGGTCACCACCGCGTTCACCGCCAACCGGGTCGACGTCGGCATCGAGGACGCCGACTCGCTGTTCGGCTCGCAGCCGATCACGGTGCGGCTGTACCGGCTGACCGGGCCGTTCGCGCTTCCCAACCTGACGATGATCGCCGCCGAGGCCGTCGATGTCCCGAACACCTCGGCGCAGATCCTCCAGGTGCCGATCGCGCCAGCCGGCCTCGCGCCCGCGGGATCGACGATCGTCGCCGAGGTGCTCGTCCCCGACGGCCAGGCCTTCGGCGAGATCTTCTTCATGGGCTCGAACACCGCCGCCGAGACCGGGCCGAGCTACATCCGCGCGCCCGACTGCGCGCTCGCCAATCCGGTGCCGTTCGCGTCGGTCCCGCTCAACCCGCCGCCCGTGGTCCGCCTGGTGTTGACGGTCACCGGCACCTACTGATCGCGGATCACGATCCGGCGATCAGCTTGCGCAGGAACGGCACGACCTCCTTGGCCGTGACCTCCTCGCCCACCGCCTGCACGCAGTCGCGCATGCCGGTCGCGATCGCGGCGCTGCCCGCGGTCGTGAACGCCTTGGCTGTCCCCGACGCCGACGCCGCCTTCTGCGCCGACCACTTCTCGCTCGAGTCGGTGCCGCCCCACGGGCCGACCCGGACCGTGACCGTGCACTCGATCTCGGCCTGGTTGCCGCGCTTCACGACGTTGATCATCGAGATCGTCGGCGCGACCATGAACGCGTGGCTGCCGCTGGCGGCGAGCTGCTGCGCGGTCGGCAGCTTGCCCGGCCACTCGGTGCTGATGCCCGGCGTCTTGCGCATCACCGTGTTGCGCACCGTCTTCACCAGCTTGCCGATGGTGTCGGTCGGCGCCTGGCTGGTGAGATCGGCGCCGCCGCCGAGGTGGACGTAGACCGCGGGCGCGTCGACGGTGACGGTCGGCGTGCGCAGCGCCGCGAGGCGCTCGAGGGTCTTGGCCGCGATCTCGCGGACCTTGCGATCGCGATCCTCGGCGGCGGCGCGGGCGAGCGCGGTGAACGCGATCTCTCGCGCGGTCAGCGGCGTGGTCTCGTCGATCGCCTTCGACAACCCGAGCGCAGCGACGCGGCGGATCTGGGCTTCGCGATCGCGAGCCAGTCCGTCGGCCAGCGCGCGCACCGCGCGATCCTCGTGGCTCTTCGCCAGCACCAGCACCGCGGCGAGGCGGCGCTTGTAGCCGGGCGCCGACGCGAGCTGCTTGGACTCGTCGTCGATCAGATCGGCGCGGGCGAGGGCGGGCAGCGCGAGCGATGCGATCACCATGATCGCAGCCACCACCTCCAGACGAACGCGGCGCACGATGACCATCGTATCACGCGCGCACCGCGATCTCTCGACGACGATCGTCGGCCGCGACGGCGATCTCCGCTCACGTTGGCGCACACTGGATCCACGTCGCGCTACGCTCGGCGCGATGGGCATCCTTCACAGCCTGCGGGTGATGGCCGAGATGGCTCGCATCACCGCTCCGACCATGGTCGACATCGCACGTGGTCGTCTGACCCGCGACACGATCGACGCGCGCGCTCACCAGTTCGGCCGCCGGGTGGTCGAGGTGCTCGCGATCGATCTGCGGATCACCGGCGGCGAGGAGGTCTTGCCCACGGCGACCTACGTGTACATGTCGAACCACCAGAGCCACCTCGACATCCCCGTGCTCTACGCGTCGCTGCCGTCGCCGACGATCCGCATGGTCGGCAAGACCGAGCTGTTCAAGATCCCGGTGTGGGGGCGCGGCCTGCGCGAGGCCGAGTTCATCGAGGTCGATCGCTCCGACCGCACGCGCGCGGTGGCGAGCATGCGCCGCGCCGCCGAGCTGGTGCGCGACGGCGTCAGCATCTACCTGGCGCCCGAGGGCACACGGTCGAAGGACGGTCGGATCGGCGCGCTGAAGAAGGGCGGCTTCCACCTCGCCACCAGCACCGGAGCGCCGATCGTTCCGGTCGCGATCCGCGGCACCCTCGACATCCTCCCGCCAGGGGGACGCTCGGCCCAGCCCGGCCGCACCGTCCACGTCCACATCGGCACGCCGATCCCGACCGCCGACCGGACGATCCCCGACCTCATGCGCGAGGTCAGCACGTTCCTGTCACGCCACGTCGAAGGCGACGCGTAGCTCGGTTCAGGTTCCCAGGCCGGCGCCGCCGAGGACCGAGCCCTCGCCCGGGCCGCCGAGCACGCCGGCGGCGACGATGCGGCGCGCCAGGCGCGCGAACGGCAGCGACTGCAGCCAGATCTTGCCGGGCCCGGTCAGCGTCGCGAAGAACAGGCCCTCGCCGCCGAACAGCGCCGACTTCAGCCCGCCGATCCACTGGATGTCGTAGTTGACGCGCGGCTCGAACGCGACCAGGCAGCCGGTGTCGACGCGCAACGTCTCGCCGGCCGCGAGCTCGCGCGCGACGATCGTGCCGCCGGCGTGGACGAACGCGAGGCCCTGGCCCTCGAGCTTCTGCAGGATGAAGCCCTCGCCGCCGAACAGCCCGGCGCCGACCTTCTTCTGCATCGCGATGCCGACCTTGATGCCGCGCGCGGCGCACAGGAACGCGTCCTTCTCGCACAGCAGCGTGCCGCCGAGCGCGGCCAGATCCATCGCGACGATCTTGCCGGCGTACGGCGCGGCGAACGCGACCTTTCGCCGCGCGTTCGATCGGTTCTCGTAGATCGTCATGAACAACGACTCGCCGGTCAGCGCGCGCTTGCCGGCGGCGAGCATCTTCGTCAGGAAGCCGGCCTGCTCGGCGGGACGGGTGCCGTCGCCGAGCACGGTCTGCATCTCGATGCCGGGATCCATGTAGAAGAACGCCCCGGCCTCGGCGACCGCGGCCTCGTTGGGATCGAGGGTGATCTCGACGAACTGCATCTCCTCGCCGATGACCTCGTAGTCGATCACGTCGGCGGCGATCGGCGCGGGGCCGGGCGGCGGTGGCGGCGGCGGCGGCGCGGCGCCCTGGAACGCCTGCGCGAACCACGGCACCTGCACGATCGGCGTCCACGCCGCGAGGTTGGGGCCGTAGACGTACGCGGTCTGCGTCACCTGGCCGGTGCGGATCAGCGTGATGACCTGCGCCGCGGTGAGGGGACCCTGCTGACTGCCGTTGATCCCGATGTACCAGAGGGTGTTCTCGTTCACGCCTCACGTTAGCACTACTGCGTCACCCACCTCGGGGGCTGCGGCGCGGCGGCGTGGGCGCCTCGCGGCTTACCTCCTCGCTCGCTCCTCGGTGTACATGAGTACACCGTCGTCGCTCGACTGCGGGGGCGCTCGCGATCCGCCTCACGCGGCCGCGCCTCGCTCCTCCTCGGGGGTGATGCAGCAGTGCTATCATTCGCGCGTGCTGCGATGCTTGCCGACGATCGCGCTGCTGTTCGCGCTCGGCTGCGGCGACAACCGGGCCGGGACCGCGGCGGCGCTCGCGATCGATCCGTCGGCGGCGTCGGTCGCGATCGGTCGCGATCGGGTGCTGACCGCGCGCTACCTGGCCGAGGACGGGACGCCGGCGCCGAGCGACGAGTTGGTGTGGACCACCAGCGATGCGGCGATCGCGACGGTGACGCCGCAGGCCGACGGCACCGTGCTCGTCGGTGGCGTCGCGCTGGGACCGGCGGTGATCGCGGCGAGCGCGCCCGGGCTCGAGGCGGCGGCGATGATCTCGGTGCGGGCCGCCGAGCTCGACGGCCTGGCGCTGATGCCGGCGACGCCGACCTTGCCGGTCGGGCTGTGCACCACCGTGACCGCGATCGCGACGACCTCCGACGGTGCGACCGCGCCGGTCGACGGCACGCGGGTCGAGTGGACCGGCACGACCGGGGTGCTGGCCATCGCCGCCGACGGCACCATCTGCGCGCCGGGTCGGGGCGCCGACACGCTGCACGCCCACTACCAGGGCCGGGGCGCCGACGCGCCGGTCACCGTCACCGATCCCGTCATCGTCCTGCTCGAGCTGTTCTCGTCGGGCGGCGAGCTGGTCGGCACCGCGCAGCAGGCGGTCGCGTTCGTCCAGCGGTCCGACGGCGGCTTCGAGGAGGTCACCGTGATCGCGACCTGGTCGAGCGACGCGCCC
The DNA here is from genome assembly GCA_043737575.1 of Myxococcales bacterium. Lineage (GTDB taxonomy): Bacteria > Myxococcota_A > Polyangia > Haliangiales > Haliangiaceae > UBA2376. The sequence continues at coordinate 10,402 of JAYTAJ010000011.1, forward strand.
GCGATCGCGTCGGTGTCGACGACCGGCCTGGTCACGGCCCACGCGATCGGCGCGACCACGATCCGCGTCGGGTTCGAGAGCTTCACCGCGTCGACGCCGTTCGAGGTGTTCCCGCCGTTCGACGTCACGCCCGAGTGAGCGGCGCTACGAGCTGCACGACAGCGCCGAGCACCCGGCGGCGCGGCGCGCCCAGTCGGGCCGGCGCGCGACCAGGTCGGCGTGCTCGGGGCGCCGCTGGTAGGGATGGCGTGCCGCCTCGAGCAGGCGCTCGACCGGCGCGAGATCGCCGGCCTCGGCGGCGTCGATCGCGCCCTGCACGACGTAGTTGCGCAGGACGATCACCGGATTGACGCGGGCCATGCGGGCGCGGCGAGCGTTGGCGCCGCCCGGTTCGCGCGCGGCGCGCTCGGCGTAGCGCCGCAGCCAGGTCGCGAGGCGCGCGAGGTGCGGCGCCGGCGGCTCGCCGTAGAACGCGGGGACCAGCGGCGCGATCAGCGCGTCGTCGGAGCCCGCCGCGAGATCGACCGCGGCGAGGCCGTGAAAGCCGATCGTGTAGTCGGTCTCCTCGGCGGCGAGGATCGACAGCAGCTCGGTGACCAGCGCGTCGTCGGGGTTGTCGGCGTCGGCCGCGGTCTCGGCCCAGGTCAGGCCGAGCTTCTCGAGCATCATCGTCCGGTAGGTTCGCTCGAACGTGCGCTTGTAGGTGTCGAGCGCGGCGCCGAGCGCGGCGCCGTCGGGCACCAGCGGGATCAGCGCCCGCGCCAGGTGCGCGAGGTTCCACTGCGCGATGCCGGGCTGGTTGCCGAAGCGGTAGCGGCGGTTCGCCGCGTCGGTGGTGTTGGGCGTGAAGTCGGGATCGAAGCTGTCGAGCCAGCCGTACGGGCCGTAGTCGAGCGTCAGCCCGAGGATCGACATGTTGTCCGTGTTCATCACGCCATGGACGAAGCCGACGCGCATCCAGTGCGCGATCATCACCGCGGTGCGGCGGCAGATCTCGTCGAACCACCCGACGTAGTCGCCCGCGGCCAGCATCGGGAAGTGCCGCGCGATGACGTGATCGGCGAGGCCGCGCAAGAGCGCGTGCTCGTCGCGCCAGCCGTGGAGCTGGAAGTTGCCGAAGCGCACGAAGGTCGGCGCCAGGCGGGTGACGATCGCGCCCGGCTCGGCGCGGGGCCGGCCGTCGTAGAACATGTCGCGCACGACCTCGTCGCCGGTGCCGACCAGCGCCAGCGCCCGCGTCGTCGGCACGCCGAGGTGGTGCATGGCCTCGCTGCACAGGAACTCGCGAATCGACGAGCGCAACACGGCTCGACCGTCAGCGGTGCGCGAGTAGGGCGTCGGTCCGGCGCCTTTGAGTTGCAGGGTCTGGTGGCGACCGTGGCGGTCGATCACCTCGCCGAGGGCGATGGCCCGACCGTCGCCGAGCTGCCCCGCCCAGTTCCCGAATTGGTGTCCCCCGTAGACCGCGGCGTGGGGGTCGGCGCCCGGGGGCACTCGGCTGCCGCCGAAGATCTCGGCGAAGGCCGGCGAGGCGCACTCGGCGGCCGTGAGACCCAGCAGGTCGGCCACCTCCGGCGACCACGCCAGAGTCTCCGGTT
>JAYTAJ010000012.1:0-2251 GCA_043737575.1 Myxococcales bacterium
CGGCCTTGCGCATGAGCGCCGGGCCATAGCGCTGATAGGCAGCCTCGTGATCACTGGCAGGTGCCACCGCGGGTCCCGACGGTGACACACGCGGGGCCAGCGCCAAAGCCGTAGCCAGGGCATTCCATGTCGTCGCGGCAGCGGCGCGGCAGCCACGTCGTCGTGCACATCGCGAGCGGCTCGCCGCTGCACGTCCCCGACGCGCAGTCGGCGGGCTCGAGACACGCCCCGCCGCTCGCGACCGTGCCGCCGACCGCGCAGTGCAGCCCGCCGTCGATCGCGACCGGCTCGCGGCCGTCGGCATAGTCGATCGTGTAGACCAGCGGCTCGCACGCGGCGCCGCCGCAGTCGGCGGCGTCGTCGCACACGCTGCACGCGCCGCCCTCGCACAGCCCGGTCGCGCACTGGCTGTCCTGGCGACACTGGCCGTTGGCCGGCGCGCTGCTCGGCGCCACGCACTCGGTCCACAGGCCGAGGTGGGCCTCGGCGCTGTCGACGACACCGCAGATCGCGCCGCCGGTGCAGTCGCCGTCGAGCTCGCAGTCGCCGCAGGTGGCGCCGAAGAAGCCGGGGATGCACCGGCCGCTCGTGCACTGCGTCGCCTCGGTGCAGGTGACGCCGTTGGGCCGGGTGCCGACCACCAGCGGCGCGCCCGCGCACTCGATGTCCTTCGCGATCGACGCGCCGATGTTGGCGAGCACCGCGTGGCCGCCGAGCTTGGTCAGGCGGAACCGCACGCCCTGATAGAACTCGGGCATGCGCACGCGGAACGACAGCGCGCGCCAGTCGCTGGTCGGCAGCCGCTCGTCGAGCTCGATCGAGCCGTCACCGAACACGTCCATCTGCAAGCGGACCTCGGCGTCCTCGGCGACGTCGGCGACCAGATCGAACGCGAGGCAGCGGCCGTCGGTCGAGTTGACCTCGGTGATCTGCGAGATCGAGACGTCGGGGCCGACCAGCTCGACGCCGTTGTCGGCCGCGTGCCAGGTCGCGGCGCGCGCGATCGCGCCCTTCTCGAGCGACCAGCGGCACAGCGACTCGCCGCACCAGACGTCGAAGCCGCGATCGTCGATGACCTGGCCGCAGTCGGTGGCGCCGCCGCTGGTGGCGGCGACCAGCACGAGGATCGGGAGGAGCGAGCGCTTGCGCATGGTGGATCTCGACGGCTAGCGGTGCATGACGAAGCCGACATCGAGGCCGAGCAGGCCGGTGTCGTGGCGATCGCCGATGAGGTTGGGGAGCGACGGCGCATAGCTCGCCGAGCCGCGGACGGTGAGGCCCCAGCGCGCGCCGATCATCCAGTCGAGACCGGCGGCGCCGTCGACGTACACGCCGGGGTGGACGTCGGTCGTCACCACGCCCATCTGATCGCGGAAGCGCTCGCGGGCCAGCGCCAGGCCGGCGCCGAGCTGGCCGTACGCGACGACGGTGCCGCCGATCTCGACCCGACCGACCGCGCCACCGGTGTACGTGACCCAGCGCTGCTGCAGCGGCTGCAGATCGGTGCTGCGCTGCCACTCCTCGCCGCCGAGCAGCCCGAGCTGGCCGCCGACCAGGACGTTGCGATGGACCCGCCGCAGCGCCGCGACCGCGACGTGCTCGGCGACCGGCTTCTTCGGGTCGTAGCCGAAGTCGTCGAGGCGCTGGCTGTAGCCGTCGTCGCGAAAGCCGCCGAGCCCGAGCACCAGCGAGATGTGGTAGCGCGGCCCGAGTGACTCGCCGCCGCCCTTCGCGGTGCCGCCGCTCGGCGCCTCGACCGCGCAGCGATCGACCGCGACCGTGGTGACGCCGTCGGTCGCGACCGCGCCACACCGCAGCACCCGCGCGTCGGTGCGCAGCAAGATCTGGTAGCGGCCGGGCGCGACCGCGACCTGCACCGCGGCGCCCTTGACCTTGTGCAGCTCGGCGGTCACCGCGCGCGCCGGCATCCGCACCACCAGCACGTGGCCCTCGGCGTCGGCGGGCAGGGTCAGGGTCGCGGTGGTCTTCTCGGGGAACGACAGCGGGATCTCGCCCGCGCCCTTCAAGTCGACCTCGACCGAGACGTGCTGGCTACCGACCGCGGTCGCGGCGGTCGCGATCAACGTCTGGTGATAGGTGTAGCGGTAGGCCTCGTCGAGCGAGACCTGGCCGTCGCGGTTGTCGTCGGCGGCACCGCGCAGCCCGACCAGCAGGTGGTGCGTGAAGTACGACGATCGCAAGAAGTCCGACTCCTGCGACAGCTCGCTCGCGGTCGACGACGCCAGCACCG
>JAYTAJ010000013.1:0-11984 GCA_043737575.1 Myxococcales bacterium
GCGCATCTCCGCGGCCTCCACGCGGCGGCCGAGGCCCGGCGCGAGCCCGCGGCGCGCACGCTCGAGGTCCAGCTCCGCGCCCACGATCGCGGCGAGCACACCGCGTACCTCGCGGGCACCGGCGCGATCACGCTCACCACCGATCCGCCCGCGGCGATCGAGCTGCGCCGCTTCGAGATGCGCGGCCGCCGCCTGATCGACGAGCACGTCCGCCACCTCGGCACCGCGCCGCTGCGCGACCTCGCGCTCGAGCGCGGCAGCTACCTGTTGATCCTGCGCGCCGCGGGTCACGACGACGTTCGCTACCCGGTGTCGATCGATCGCGGCGAGCACTGGCACGCGGCGACGCCGATCGTGCTGCCGCGGACCGGCGAGGTCGGAGACGACGAGGTGTTCGTCGCGGGCGGACCGTACTGGTGCGGCGGCGATCCCCAGGCCGCGGGCGAGGTGATGCCGCGCCAGCGGGTGTGGGTCGACTCGTTCGTCTTGCGTCGCCACCCGATCACCAGCGGCGAGCTGCTCGCGATGGTCAACGCGCTGGTCGACGACCGCAGCCCCGAGGCCGAGGCCGAGGCGCTGGGCGTGGTGCCGCGCCACCGCGGCGCCAGCATCGGCGAGGCCGGCACGCTGATCTGGCCGCGCGACGCCGACGGTCACTTCGCGCTGACCACCGACGACGAGGGCATCGTGTGGCGGCCGGATCTGCCGGCGTTCATGGTGAACTGGCACGGCGCGCTGACCTACGCGGCGTGGCGATCGCGCCAGACCGGCCTCGACTATCGCCTGCCCGGCGAGCTCGAGTACGAGAAGGCGGCGCGTGGCGTCGACGGCCGCGCGTTCCCGTGGGGCGATCGCTTCGATCCGACCTGGGCCAACATGCGGCTCAGCAACCAGGACGGCCTGCGACCGATGGGCGTCGACGAGTTTCCCGTCGACAGCAGCCCGTACCTCGCGCGCGGCCTGGCCGGCAACGTGTGCGAGTGGTGCGCCGACGAGTACCGCCGCGACGGCCCGCCGCTCTTCGACGGCCGCTACCAGCCGCCGATCCCCAGCGCCGCGGCGGCCCCGGCCGAGCGCACGCTGCGCGGCGGCTGCTTCTTGTTCGACTCGTTCTTGCTGCGCGCCGCGACCCGGCACAACTCGACGTCCATCCTCCGCGATGTGTCGGTCGGGTTTCGCCTGGCCCGATCGTTCCCACGCTGACGCCTACCACCGACGGAGACCCATGCTGACCTTGCTCCACTACCTGGCAAACCTCGCGAACGATCCGACCGCGCAGCAGGCCTTCACGAGAGATCCCGAGGCGGCGATCGCTGCGGCCGATCTGGCGGACGTCGACAAGGCGGTGCTGCGCTCGCGCGATCAGGCCCAGCTCCACGCCGCGCTCGGTCAGCAGGCGAACGCGGCGCTGGTGTATGGCGCGACCGCCGCCGCGCCGTTCGTCTACGCCGCCGCGCCGTTCGTCTACGCCGCCCACCCCGCTGCGTTCGTCTACTCGGCGGCGCAGCCGTTCGTGTACGCCGCGGGCGCGCAGCCGCCGTTCGTCTACGCCGCGGCGCCGCACCCGGCCGCGTTCGTCTACGCCGCCCATCCCGCCGCGTTCGTCTACGCCGCCGCGCCGCCGCCGCCACCACCGCCGCCCTTCGTCTACGCCGCCGCGCCCGCGCCCGCGAAGCCGGATCCCGACGACAAGTGAGCGGCCTGCTCGTCGTCGTCGGCACCGGCATCAAGGCGATCGGCCACCTCACCACCGACGCGCGGGCGTGGCTGGCCAGCGCCGACGAGGTCCACTACGTCGTCGCCGACCCGCTCACCGAGGGCCTGATCCGCGGGCTGCAACCCCACGCGCAGTCGCTCGCGCGCTTCTACGCGACCGGCCGCGCGCGCCACGACACCTACGAGGCGATGACGCAGTCGATCCTGGTCGGCGTCCGCGCCGGCCGCACCGTGTGCGCCGCGTTCTACGGCCACCCCGGCGTGTTCGTCTATCCGTCGCACGACGCGATCCGCCGCGCCCGCGCCGAGGGCCTGCGCGCGATCATGGATCCCGGCGTCTCCGCCGAGGACTGCCTGGTCGCCGATCTCGGCTTCGATCCCGCGGTGGTCGGCTGCGCGCAGTACGAGGCCACCGACTTCCTGGTCCACCATCGCCGCCCCGATCCGTCGGCGGCGCTGATCGTCTGGCAGATCGGCGCGGTCGGCGATCTGGCGTGGAACCCGGGCCGCACCAACGCCGCCAACCTCGCGGTGCTGGCCGACGAGCTCGCGCTCACCTACGGCGGCGACCACGTCGTCGTGGTCTACGAGGCGGCGCAGCTCCCGACCTGCGCGCCGCGCATCGAGCACGTGCGCCTCGACGAGCTGCCCGGGGTCGCGCTCACCACCGCCTCGACCTTGTTCGTGCCGCCGCGCGAACGCCGCGCCGCCGACCCGCAGATGATCGCGCGGCTCGGCCTCGATCCCGCGAGCTTCGGCCTGGGGGGAACGCCATGAGCCTGGCGACCATCGCCACCGTCACCGCGCCGCCGCCGATCCCACCGATCCGGACGCGCGAGGATCTGATCGACGCGCTCGGCCGCGCCGCCGAGATCGAGCACGCGATCATGTGCCAGTACCTCTACGCCGCCTTCTCGCTCGACTTCGGCGCGCCTGGGCTCGGGCCGATCGACGGCGAGATCGTGCGCGGCTTCGCGATCAACCTGCTGCGCATCGCGCGTCAGGAGATGGAGCACCTCGGGCTGGTCTCCAACCTGCTCGTCGCGATCGGCGCGCCGCCCAACTTCGATCGCCCCAACCTGCCGCTGCCGCCGTTCTACTACCAGCTCGATCTGCCGCTGGCGCTCTTGCCGTTCGGCGACGGCTTCCTCGCGCTGGCCGAGCAGCTCGAGCGGCCGTGCGACGAGCCCGAGCCGCACGTCCACGCGCTCTACCCCTCGGTCGCCGCGATCTACGAGCGGCTGCGCGACGGCTTCGTCACCCTCGGCACCGCGGGGGCGCCGACCGCCGCGACCCTGTTCCTCGGCGGCGCCGCGCCCCAGCTCGGCAACGTCGACTTCGGCGCCGCGCCCGGCCAGGTCTGGTACGACCTCACGCTGTTCCCGGTCACCGATCTGGCGTCGGCGCTCGCCGCGATCGATCTCATCCGGGTCCAGGGCGAGGGCGCGACGCCGACCTTGATGGCCGCCCACGGCGTCGACACCAGCTCGCACCACGCCCGCGTGCTGCTGATGCGGGCGCAGTGGACCGCGTTGTCCGACGACGCGCGCGCCGCGGCGCTGCGACCGGTGCCCGCCAATCCGCTGAGCTACCACCACGGCGACGTCGATCCCGACGCCAGCTGCTGCGTGTTCCGCGATCCCGAGGCGGTCGCCCTCGCCGCGCTCGGCACCCGCACCTACGAGCTGGTGCTGTTGATGTTGACGCGGCTCTACGGCGGCAGCGACGCCACCGCCGCCGATCGCGCGATGTACCTCGGCATCGCGTTCTTCCCGCTGATGACGACGGTGGTGCGGCCGCTCGGCGAGATGCTGGTGCAGCTGCCGGCCGGCGACGGCGTCCACGCCGCCGCGTTCACCTTCGAGCTCGACGGCCCGATCCGCGCGTACCGCGATCGCGCGTCGTTCCACCTCCAGCTCGGTGAGCGCTTCACGTTCCTCGCGACCGGCTTCGCGGCGCTGGCGGCCAAGCCGAAAGTTCCACCGCGCCTCGGGTTCGTCGCGAAGAACGTCGCGTACATCCGCGACCGCGTGCTCGCCTACGCCGAGGCCAACCCGTGAGCGTCATCGTCTGCGGCTTCGACGGCTGGGTCCAGATCCGCCTCGCCACCAACCCCGATCCCACCGACGAGCCGCGCGGCGTCAGCGGCTACACCTTCGCGCTGCCGGGCGAGCCCGATCTCGATCGCCTGGTGCGGACGGCGGATCCGGTCGCGCCGCGCAGCCACGGCCCGGCGATCGGCCTGTTCGTCCGTCGGGTCACCGTCGACGCGATCGCGGTGCCGACGCATCCGCTGTGCGGCGCTCAGGTGCGGCTCCTCGGCGCGCCGCGCTTCGAGTCGGTGAACGAGGTCGTGATGGCCCAGGGCTACGAGGCCCTCGAGCCGTTCGACGTCGAGGTCACGCAGGGCCACTTCCGCCTGCGGCGCCGCGACTACCTCGATCCCGCGACGCCCGACGCGACGGTCTACGACGTGCCGCCGGCGCTGTTGCAGGCGCGCCGCCTGGCGTCGGTGACCCTGGCGTCGAACATCCTGATCGAGGCGACCGGCAAGAACGATCCGGCCGGGTTTCGTCGCGATCGCCTCGCGCTGCTCCAGGCCGATCTCGCGGTCGCGAAGGATCCGTACCTGCAAGCCGCGCTGACCCGGCGGATCAGCGAGCTCGAGAACACCGACCCCAACGATCGGCGCACGGTATCGATGACCTTCGTCGAGACCCGCAGCTACGCGCTCAACGGGCCGACCGCGCTCGTCGATCCGGCCGGCTGGCTCGCGCGCCTCGACACCCACGAGACCTTCGCGTGCAGCATCGTCATGGGCGCGTGGGACGTCGACGCGCTGTCGGCGTACGCCAGCGGCACGCTGACGCTCCCGACCCACTGATCACGGCGTGATCCACAGGCCGCGGAAGCGACGCTGGGCCGGGTCCTTCAGCTTCTTGCACGCCTTGCCGTCGATGATGCGGTCGCCGTCGTCGCTGAGGAACATCACCTCGTCGCGATCCTCGGGCGTGAAGGTGCCCTCGGGGTTGTAGCCGGCGAGGTCGAGCGGCAGCGCGGTCGGCTCGCCCTCGCCGTCCCACGCGTAGAGCCGCGACGGGTGGCCCGGCTCGAAGGAGCCGGCGACGATCAGGTAGCGATCGTGCCACCAGGTCAGCGCGCGCACGCCCTCGCCGCCGAGGCCGAGCTGGAACGGATCGCCGAAGCGCGCCGGCTTGCCCGCGATCAGCTCGTCGGGCGCGAGCAGCTCGACCAGCAGCGCGCGACCGCTCGGCACCGGGTTGCGGAAGCCGAGTAGCAGCGTGCCGGCCGGCGTCGCGGTCATGCCCTCGAGGTTGAGGCCGCCCGGCTCCCTCGGCGCGAGCCGCGACGCGGCGGCGAGTCCGAAGCCGCCGAACCGCGGATCGGCGAGCAGATCGTCGAGCAGGCCGTCATGCGGCGTGCCGACCACCTCGAGCGGCGCGCCGTCGACGGGCACGGTGGTCGCGAAGAACCGCAGCCGCGACGGCGCGGGGCGGGCCTTGCTGTCGCGGGCGTGGGACGTGAGCCAGTACGCGCGATCGCCGATGCGGCTGGCCGCCTCGAGATCGAGCTCGGGGAACTTCAGCTTCTTGCCCTGCGGCTCGAGGCCGACCGCGATCGACACGTCGACCGCGGCCAGCGGCGGGCCGCCGCGCTCGGCGTCGTAGACCCGCAGCAGGTTGTCCTCGTCGTCGGCCACGACGAACTGGGTCGCGCTGATCTCGACCGCGCCCGACGCGTCGCACATGCCCTCGAACACCACCTCGCGGGTCCCGGGCGGCGGCGGCGTCGTCGCGGTCGTCGTCGCGGGGGTCGGCGCCGACGACGGACACGCCGCGACCAGCAGGACCAGCGCGACGCCACGCCTCACGTCGCCTCGGCGATCGCGCGCAAGAGGCCGTCGGTGAACGCGCGCGTGTCGGCCTGACCGCCGAGATCACGGGTGCGGGTGGTCGCGTCGGCGAGCACGCGATCGAGCCCGACCCGCAGCCGCCGCGCCGCCGCGTCCTGGCCGACGTGATCGAGCAGCATCGCCGCCGACAGCATCAGACCGGTCGGGTTGGCGACGCCCTTGCCGACGATGTCGGGGGCGGTGCCGTGGACCGCCTCGAAGATCGCGCAGCCGCCCTCGCCGAGGTTCGCGGCCGGGGCGACGCCGAGGCCGCCGACCAGCCCGGCGCACAGATCCGACAGGATGTCGCCGAACAGGTTCATCGTGACGATCACGTCGAACCGCTCGGGCGCGACCACCAGCTTCATCGCGGTGGCGTCGACGATCATGTCGTCGAAGACGATCTCGGGGTAGCGCTTCGCGATCTCTTTGCCGCAGTCGAGGAACAGGCCGTTCGACAGCTTCAGGATGTTGGCCTTGTGGACCAGCGTGACGCGCTTGCGGCCGTGGCGGCGCGCGTACTCGAAGGCGTAGACGATCACGCGCTCGGAGCCGAACCGCGTGATGATCGCGATCGACTCGGCGGCGCTGCGCCGCGCGTCGACGTAGTGCTCGATGCCGGCGTACAGGTCCTCGGTGTTCTCGCGGACCATCACGATGTCGACGTCGGTGTAGCGCGACGGCACGCCGGCGATGGTGCGGACCGGCCGGACGTTGGCGAACAGATCGAACTGCTGGCGCAGCGCGACGTTCACCGAGCGGAAGCCCGAGCCGATCGGCGTGCCGAGCGGGCCCTTGAGCGCCACCTGGTGCTGCTTGATCGACTCGACGGTGGCGGCCGGCAGCGGATCGCCGAGCCGCTCGGCGGCGGTCATGCCTGCGATCTGGCGATCCCAGGTGATCGAGCCTCCAGCGGCTTCGATGGCGGTGACGGTGGCGGCGGCGATCTCGGGGCCGATGCCGTCGCCCTCGATCAGGGTGACGGTGGGGCGGGCGGCGAAGGTCATGACCGCGAGGTGTAGCGCGTCACGGCCCGATGGTCGACGACACCTCGCGCAGCGGTGCGGGCAGCGAGCCGGTCCGCAGCACCACGATCAGCTCCTGGGCCTCCGCGAGCTGCTCCGCGGGCGTGCCCGCCCCCATCGTGATCGACGCGCGGCCGCCGCCGATCCGTCCGGTGATGATCGGCGCGCTCGCGACGCGGTCGTCGAGGATCACCGCGAGCTTGTGGCCGACCAGCCGCGTCGTCAGCTCGTCGAAGGCGATGCGGCCGTCGCGATCGAGCTCGACCTCGATCTGCGGCCCCGCGCCCGGAGCGTGCGACAGCGCGGCGCTGGCGATCGCGGCCCCGGTCACCGCGGCGCGACGCTCCAGATAATAGGTGCGCCAGCGCGACTCGACCTGCTGGTAGCCGATCGCGCGATCGTCGGGCACGGCGAACCGCGGCTCGGCCTGGGCCAGCCCGTGCAGGTAGCGCTCGAGCACGCCGCGGTCGGGCCCGATCAGGTAGCCGTCGACGTGGGTGTTGCCGTCGGGATCGTCCCAGCTGTCGACCGCGTACGCGATGCCGGCCGCCGCCGCCGCGGGGTCCTCGTCGGCCCGCGCGATCAGCGCGCGCATGAACGCCGAGTCCTCGTCGACGCCCTTGAATTCCAGGACGCCGGTCCGGACCAGGAGCGACTTCATCGCGTCGACCGCGGCGGCGTCGTGCTGACACTCGACGACGATCTGACGGCCGCGCGCGGTCACGCTGGGCTCGACGACGTCGGCGGCGTCGATACGCTCGCGCACGGTCGCGACCGCGGCCTGGAGCGCCGCCGCCTCGATCGCCGCCGCGTGGCGCGCGGTGATCCCGAAGCACAGCGACGGGGCGCTCACCGGCGGCGGACAGACGCGGGCCTCGATGACGTCGCGGTAGCTGCGGCGGGCCACCTCGAAGATCCCGAGGCGGCTCTCGGGATCGGTCGGCGTGACCATCACCGTGTCGGGCTGCGTCACCGACTGCGTGACCGCCGCGGTGATCCCGCGGTCGGCGAGGTGGGCCTCGAGCTCCGCGCGCACCGCCCGCGTGCGGTCGTCGACCGCCTTGGCGAGATCGATGTCGTAGACGATCTGCAGGTACGGCGGCCGCGGCGGCGGCGCCGCGCGGCGCTCCTTGGCGCTGCCGCACGCGAGCGCGAGCCCGCTGATCCACGCGATCGCCCGGACGCTGGTCATGCCGCGTTCATACTACAGTCGGGCATGCGCCTCGCCGCCGTGATGATCGTCGCCGCCGCGTGTGGCGGTAGGTCGAGCCCGGCCGCGCCGATCGGCAACCGCGCGGCGATCGCGGCGGCGCCGCGTTGCCCGCCCGCGACGTGGAGCTTCGCGCCGATCGAGGCCACCACCGCCGCCGACCAGTGCGTCCACGGCACGCCGTCGCCGTGGTTCGTCGGCGACGGGGCCGCGCCGACCTGCCACGTCTATCGCGTGACCGGGGTGACCAGCGCCGACGAGGCGATCACGCTCGCCGATGGCCGCCGCGTCGAGCTGCGCCAGAGCGGCTGCGCCCACGCGACCTTCGAGCTGCGCGGCGTGCCGCGCGGGCCGTTCGATCGCGGCGATCGCGCGGCGCTGATCCGCGCCGCGGTGGCGCTCCTCGAGGACGCCGCCGCCGTCGCGCCGCAGGCCAACCTCGGGCAGAACGCGGCGCAGCTCGGCGAGACCTTGCGCGGCGGCGCCGCCCCGACCGGCTCGTTTGCGATCGGCGTCGGCGGCGACCACCACGCGACGGTCGAGACCGTCGACGGCAGCGACGCGATCGCCGTGACCATCGACGTTCCGTTGTAGCTTTGCGCCGCGGCCGCGGTTCATACTGCCGCGCCAGGAGGACCTCGATGCCCAAGCCTCGCCTTCGCTACCTCTCGATCGCAGCCACGGTTCTGTTCGCGTGCGGAGGTGGTGGCAGCGGCGGGCCCGACGCCGCAACCGACGCGGCGTACACCACCGGCACCTACCACGCGACCTGGGGGCCGTACACGGTGCAGCCCGGCGAGGAGGGCACGAAGTGCGTCGAGGTTCGGCTCGGCAACACCGCCAACATCGCCGTCCACGAGATCATGAACGTGCTCGGCGAGTCGTCGCACCACTTCATCGTCTATCGCAAGGCGACCGGCGAGCCGCGCACCGAGCCCTACGACTGCCAGCCGTTCACGGGCGCGCTCAACCCGATGAACGGCTCGCCGCTGATGATCACGCAGCGCGCGACCGAGGTGCTCACGCTGCCCGAGAACGTGGTGTTCACGCTGCAGCCCGATCAGCTGATCCGCCTCGAGCTGCACTACGTCAACACCGGCGACGAGCCGGTCGAGGTCTCGGCCACCGCCGAGTTTCGCACCCAGCTCGGCCCGGCCCAGGAGGCCGACTTCATCTTCGCCGGATCGCCCGACATCGATCTGCCGCCGGGGCCGCAGACCCAGACCGTCGGCCCGGTGTTCCTGCCGCTGCCCGGCGACTTCGGCGAGTCCAACGTCTTCGCGATCACCGGCCACACCCACCAGCTCGGCAAGACCGTCACCGTCGAGATCGCCGAGACCAAGACCGGCCCGGGCACGATGGTGTACCAGCCGAACAACTTCAGCTGGGACGAGCCCGAGACGATCTATCACCAGCCGCCGTTCAAGATCCCGACGGTGGGTGGCTTCCGCTTCTCGTGTACCTACGTCAACGACTCGGGGCAGCGGGTTGGCTTCGGCGAGAGCGCCGAGGACGAGATGTGCTTCTTCTGGCTCTACTACTATCCGAGCAAGGGCGCGAAGGTGTGCGCGCACTCGAACCAGTTCGGCGGGCCCGAGGGTGTCGACGTGTGCTGCCCCGCCGCCGAGGGCGACGTGACGTCGACCCTGGCGTGTCGCTACCTCGAGAGCGGCAAACTGCCCTGACCGGTTGATCCGGGCCGCGCCCCCGTCGATGATGGCGGCTCCCAAGGGGGCCTCATGTCCGAAGAAACCGTCATCTCGAATCAAGAGCGCATCATCGCCAATCAGGCGCAGCTGCTCGCCAACCAGGAGCGCATCCTCGCCAACCAGACGACGATCGCGTCGAACCAGGCGAAGCTCGATCAGGTCCTCGCCAACCAGGGGAAGATCGCGGCGAACCAGAAGAAGCTCGATCTGGTCCTCGCCAACCAGGCGAAGATCGCCGCGAACCAGAAGAAGCTCGATCTGGTCCTCGCCAACCAGGCGAAGATCGCCGCGAACCAGAAGAAGCTCGATCTGGTCCTGGCGAATCAGAAGCAGATCCAGTCCAACCAGAAGGGCCTCACCGCCAACGGCAAGAAGCTCGATCAGGTCCTCGCGAACCAGGCGAAGATCGTCGGGAACCAGCGGAAGATCCTGGCCAAGAAGTAATGGACCTGCTGGGGCGGGCGCGCGCGCTGGCCCGGACCCGCGTGCTCGGCGACGTCCCCGCGCCCGCGCTGGTCGCGCTCGCCGAGCGGGTGCGGGTGATCGAGCTGGCGGCGGGCGCGCGGGTGACGACGCGGCGCGACGGCAGCGACTTCGTGCTGATCGTCGCCGCGGGCGCGGTCGTGGCCGACGGCGGTGACCGCACCGCGGGTGCGCTGATCGGCGTCGCTCCGGCGCTGGTCGGCAGCGCCGCGATCGAGCTGGTCGCCGCGGCGGGCGCGACGCTGATCGAGATCACGGTCGACGATTTCCTCGACGTGCTGGTCGAGCACGCGGTGGCGAGCGCGGCGCTGGCGCGGGCGCTGGCCGAGCAGCTGCGAGGCGCGCCGCGGTGAATCGTCAGGCCTACACCGTCGGCGTCGTGATGATCTTCGCGGTCAACGTCGCCGCGATCGCCCTGCGGTCGTACGCCGAGGCGTCGTTCCTCGCGAGCTACGGCGCTGGCCTCATCCCGGTGCTGCTGGTCAGCCAGGCGGTCGCGTTCGCACTCGGCACCGTCATCTACGACGCGGCGACCGGACGCGCGCCGTCGGCGACCGTCGACGTCACCGTCGGTAGCGCCCTGGCGATCGCGGCGGCGGCGGCGCCGACCCTGGTCGGGCGCGGCGGCTCGTGGCCGTTCATCGTCACGCTGGTGACGACGACGCTCGCATCGGTCGCGAACGTGGCGCTGTGGAACACCGTCGCGGCGAGCGTGGCCGGGCGCGACGCGCGGCGCATGCTGCCGCGGGCCGGCGCGGCGATCACGGCGGGCGGCGCGATCGCTGGCTTCGCGGCGGCGGCGGTGACGACCCAGCTCGGCGCCGACTACGTGCCGCGGCTGTCGGCGGCGTTCGCGATCGTCGCGGTGGTCGCGGCGGTGATGGCGCAGCGGGCGCTGGCCCGCGGCGGCTCGCCGGGCATGGCGGCGCCGCCCGGCTCGTCGGCGACCCTCACCGGTGATCATCGCTCGCTGCTCAAGTGGCTGATGGTCGCGGCGATCGTCGAGTCGGCGATCGCGACCGCGCTCGAGTTCCGCTTCGGCGCGGCGCTGAAGACGACGTATCGCGACGACGACCTCGCGACCGCGGTCGGCCTGTTCCACGGCGGCACCCACGCGATCCAGCTCGCGTTGCAGGTGTCGATCATCCCGCGGCTGCTCACCAGCCAGCGCCTGCCGGTCACGGTGTCGATCCATCCCGTGCTCACCGCGCTCGGCGCCGCGGCGATCGCGATCGTGCCCGGCTTCGGCAGCCTCGCGGCGCTGCGCACGGGCGAGAAGGTGCTGCGATCGGCGACGTCGCGGACCGGGCAGGAGGTGTCGCTGTCGGCGCTGCCGCCGGGCCCGCGGGCGCGGTGGAAGGTGCTGCTACGCGGGCTGGCGACGCCGGTCGGCGCCGCGCTCGCGGGTGGGCTGCTGGTGATCGCGGGGCCGAGCGTCGTCGCGCGGCCGATCCGGTTCGCCGCGGCGGTGGTCGGCGGCACGCTGATCTTGTGGTGGAGCGTGCGGCGCGCGGCGCGCAGCTTCGTCGCGGCGCTGGCGGCGCCGCTCGGCATGAAGGCGGTCGCGCTCGGCGGCCGCGCCCGCGATCGACTCGATCTCGACGAGCTGCATCGGCTGGTCGACGCGACCGGCGACGCCGACGGTGCGCTGGCGCGGGCGGCGCTGGTGCGCGCGGGCGGATCGGCCGACGAGATCACCGGCCACCTCGATCACGACGACGCCGGCGTGCGCACGGCGCTGTACCAGCTCGCGACCCGACGCCCGGTCGCGGCGGCGGCGGCCGATCTGCGCGGCGCCGCGCTGATCGAGGACGATCCGGCGGCGCGCTACGCCGCGCTCGCCGCGCTCGCGGCCCACGGCGCCCGCGAGGCGGTCGAGGAGATCGCGGCCAGCGACGCGGTCGACGCCGACGTCGCCCGCGCGGTGC
>JAYTAJ010000014.1:0-2246 GCA_043737575.1 Myxococcales bacterium
CGGTGAGCCTGAGCGCGATCTTTGATGGAAGCGGCGGTCGCGGCGAGCGAGTTGGTTGAGGGCGGGATGGTAGCGGCCCTCAGCGAAGTCGCCCAAGCCGACACGCGTGGCGATGCCGGCGCGGATCGAAGTGGCCTCGAACGCCCTGCGTACGATCAGGGCGGCGACAGGAGCTTGTCGGCCCGCGCGCGCAGGTCCGCCTCGGCTGCCGGCTCGAAGTCGTCGGCGTTGTCGCGGATGTAGTCGGCGGCCTTGTGATAGTAGGCGGCCGCGTTCACACGATCACCGCGCGCCTCGTAGACCATGGCCAGCCGATCGAAGCCGTCGATGACGTCGGGGTAGTCGCGCAGGAGGGCGTGGGCGGCGGCCTCTGCCTCGTCGAGGCGATCGGCGTGGATGAGGTCGACGGCGTGGTTGGAGGCCGCGTCGAGGCCGTCGTCCTCGTACGTGAAGTGCTGCAGGGCGGCGACCTGGGCGGCGATTCGCGCGCTCGCGTTGGCCTCCTCACGAGGCAGGCAGCAGCGCTTGTATTTCTTGCCGCTGCCGCACGGACAGGCTTCATTGCGGCCGGTCTTGGCCATGAGTACCTCGGAAGCGGCGTTGTCCCATGACTGGATCCCCGACCACAACTTCTTCCGCCTGCTCGACGACGAGGACGCCCGGGCCGCGGCGGCGGTGAAGGCCGCGAGCTGCCGCGACTGCGGAGGCCGGCTGGACCAGGCGAACTACTCGAGGAAGCCGCGGGGCGGCGAGGTCGGCGCCGCCGGCGAGATCTTCGACCGGCGCCGAAGCTTCTGCTGCGCGCGGGAGGGCTGCCGGAAGCGGGCGACGCCGCCGTCGCTGGTGTTCATGGGCCGGCGGGTCTACCTGGCGGTCACCATCGTCATGACAGCGTGGCGGTCGGCAGCGACGGTCACGCCGCCGTCACCGCCGTCACCACCGCGGTGGACGCTGCGGCGATGGCTGGGGTGGTTTGCCGCCGAGCTGCCGGTGACCCGCTGGTTCATCGCGGTGCGCGCCCGGCTCTCGCCGCCGATGGAGCCGCACGAGCGTCTGCCAGGCGCCCTGGTCGAGCGGTTCCTGCCGCACCACGCCATTGCCGAGGCGATCACCGCGACGCTGCGGCTGTTCGCGCCGCTGTCGACGGTGACGGCGGCGAGGACGGCGCCGGCGTGAGCGAGTTTCGCGAGGGACGGAGGAAGCCACGCAGAGCTTGCCGCGGGTGACCACTGGCGATCGGGATTGCCCGGCCGCAAAGGTGGCGGCCCATGATCACGAGCAACGAACGCGACACGGCGGTGACGCGGCGATGGGCCCGGCTGCGCTTCTCGATCATCGGCCCGCTGCTGGCGGCCCCGCCGGAGCACGGCGAGCTTCGGGCGCGCATCGAGGAGCTGGCCGCCAAGCCGTACCAGAACCCGACCACCGGCGAGGTGATCCGGTTCGGCGCCTCGACGATGGAGCGCTGGTACTACGTCGCCAAGGACGCCGCCGATCCGGTGGCGGCGCTGGCCCGCAAGGTTCCGTCGCACGCGGGCACCCACCCGGGGATGCCGGCGGCGATGGCGGTGGCGCTGGAGGCGCAGTACCGCGCGCACACGAGCTGGACGTTCCAGCTTCACCACGACAACCTGCGCGCGCTCGCGCGCGAGCGTCCGGCGCTCGGACCGTTGCCGAGCTACACGACGACGGCGCGGTTCATGAAGGACCGCGGCTGGCTGCGACACAAGAAGAAGAAGCCGCGGCCCGGCGACCGCGACGCCGTCGCCGCGCGCGAGCCGCGCGAGACCCGGAGCTTCGAGGTCAGTCACGTCCACGCGCTGTGGCACCTCGACTTCCACGACGGCTCGCGCAAGCTGCTCACCGCTGGCGGCGAGTGGAGGACGCCCCGGCTACTCGGCATCCTCGACGATCGCTCGCGCCTCCTCTGCCACCTGCAGTGGTACTTCGACCCGACCGCCGAGAACCTGATCCACGGCCTGGCGCAGGCGGTCGCCAAGCGCGGTCTGCCGCGCGCCCTCATGACCGACAACGGCGCGGCGATGGTCGCCGGCGAGACCACCGAGGGGCTGGCGCGACTCGCGATCCTCCATCACCTGACGCTGGCCAACAGCCCGGAGCAGAACGCCAAGCAGGAGGTGCTGTGGGCCCAGGTCGAGGGGCGCCTGATCGCGATGCTCGAGGGCGAGCCCGAGCTGCCCTTGTCGTTGCTCAACCAGGCGACCCAGGCCTGGGCCGAGGAGGAG
>JAYTAJ010000015.1:0-5209 GCA_043737575.1 Myxococcales bacterium
GAGCAAGATCTCGCGATACGCCTCGGGCAGCGCGTGGATCGCGCGCTCGACGCGGGCGCTGGTCTGGGTCTCCGACGCGGCCTCGAACGGGCTCGGCGGCGACAGCGGCAGCGGCAACAGCCCGCCCGCGAGCTGGGCCGCGACCTGATGGGCGCGCCAGTGCGACACGTAGAGGTTGCGCGCGACCGTGAACAGCCACGCCGCGAGCCGGGTGTCGGGCGCCAGCCGCGGCGCGTTCTGGGCCAGGCGCAGCCACACCTCTTGCGACAGATCGTCGGCGACGTCGCGGCGCCCGGTCATGCGCGCGAGGAAGCTGAACACCCGCGGCCGCATCGACGCGTAGATCTCGTCGAACGCCGAGGGATCGCCCCCGCGCAGGCGGGTGACCAGCGCGCGCTCGATCGCGACGTCCACCGCGCCATAACGCCCGACCTGCGCGCGCGTGACAAGCCGTTGTGCCGTCACGCCGCGCCGATCGCCGCGTTCTACGGCAATGCCTCACTTCATCCGCGCCGGCGGCTACAGCACCTGGGTCGTCATCGTCCTCGGCCTCGTCCTCTTGATCGCCGCGGTGCGCTTCCTGCTCGCCGCGTCGCCGCGCCGCCTCGCGTTCCTGCGGGCGATGAGCATCGCCTACGTGCTGATGATCGTCGGCGGTGTCGCCACCAACGTCACGGCGACCTGCTACTTCGTCGCCGACGAGCACGCGCGCACGGGCGTCTTCCAGGTCGGCTGGCTGGTCAAGGGCGCGGGCGAGTCCCTCACCCCGGCCGGGATGGGCCTGTCCGTGCTCGGCTTGATCTGGCTCCTGATCGCGATCGGGGTGCGGCGCGCCCACGACCCCGAGGTCTGACGACACGATTGCCGTGCCGGCCGGTTGCCCATCGGCGCGGGATCGATACTCTCCGGGCCTGTGTCCGAACCGGATCGACCCGCGCCCAAGAAGAAGTCTCAAGGAGCGCAGGAGCTAGCGGCCGCCGAGCAGGCGACCCAGGCCCGCTTCGAGAAAGCGATGACCGAGCTGCGCGAGGGCGCGTACCGGTTCTCGTCGAAGCTCCGCGGCCAGACCGAGATCGTCCTCGACGAGCTGATCGACCCCGAGGGCGACCTGCTCGGCACCATCGCCGACGTCGAGGGCGACGCCGGGGCGATGGCGCTGTCGGTGCCGATCGAGCTGATCACGTTCGACACCTGGCTGTTCGGTCAGATCGGCGACAAGGACGAGCTCGACCTCAAGGACGAGGGCCACTGGGAGATCTGGTTCAACTTCGGCGCCTGGATCGGCGAGACCGTGCGGCGCCGTCACGGCGGCCACTGGATCCTGTTCGGCGACGATCCCCACACCTGGCGGATCGGCTTCTCGAAGATGTTCCTCGAGATCGCGCCGTTCGCGTTCGCCGAGCAGCTCCTGCGCATGGGCTCGGGCGCGATCCGCAAGATGGTCACCGAGATCGAGAAGATCCGCGAGCAGCACGACGAGGCGCGCAGCAAGGAGCCGTCGGGCAAGGAGGCGCTCGATCGCTTCCTGCCGCAGCACTACCTGCGCTTGCACACCGTGCCGCTCGGCCAGTGGATGGCGATGGACTTCGCGTCGGTCGCCAAGCTGTGGAACGAGGCGCCGGCCAAGGACCTGATCGCCGCGGTCCGCGCCGCGGGCGGCCGGCTCGGTCCGCAGAACCAGCAGATCGTCGAGCGAGTCAGCGAGGCGCTCGGCCGCGCCAACCAGGACAAGCCGGTCAACGAACAGACCACCGACCGCGGCCTGTTCGAGGCGGTCGCGCAGATCGTCGGCCTGCGCCGCGCCACCGCGCCGCTCGCGATCGACATCCTCGAGCGCGTCGTCGTGCCCGCGATGCACGTCGGCCTGCCCGATGGCTTCCCGCCGCTCGACGACGACGACCTCGGCAACCTGCGCAAGGGCATCGAGCTGTTCGTGTTCTTCGTCGAGGTGGTGCCGCACCAGCACCAGGCCGACGACGAGGGCTTCCTCGGCTCGATCCCCCACGATCAGCTGTCGACGCCGTACGCCGATCGCAACACGCTCGAGATCGGCAAGGGCGACTGGGTGGTCGTGAACCCCGCGTACTTCGCGCCGATGCTGAAGGATCTCGATCCCGGCAAGCTGCTCGAGAAGTACGACGACTTCGTGAAGTACGTCGGCGCCCAGCCCGACGCGCCGCGCCGCCGCGACGACGGCCGCATGCTCGCCGAGACCGTGGTTCGCGCCCTCGCCGATCTCAAGGCCTGCGTCGGCACCGCGCTGCAGAACCAGGACGCGCTGCTGTTCCGCCTGCTGCCGCCGCCCGGCTGATCAGCCGCGCTACTTGTCGAGGAGGATGACCTCGCCGCGCTGCTCGAAGCGCCAGTTCGGCACCCGCAGCTCCGTGCGCTTGCCGTCGACGATCTCGACCGGGTGCTGGAACGTCACGTCTTCGTAGTAGACGTCGATCACGTACGCGCCCGCGGGCAGATCGCTTAGCGTGAACCGGCCCTGCTCGTCAGTGATCGCGCTGTGCGAGCCCTGCAGCGCGGGCGACGTCGCCACCACCGTCGCGCCGATCAGCATCTCGCCCGCCGACGCGATCGAGCCTGCGAGCGCGCCTGTGCCCGCGGCGAGCCCCGCCGCCGCTGCGATCGACACCGTCACCTCCGGAGCCCCGACGGGCGCCCCCGGTTCCGCCTCGGTCGGCTGGTTCGATGGCGGCGTCGGCCGCGGCGAGGATCCGGAGCAAGCGCAGACGATCAGCAACGCGGCGATGGTGAGCTTCACCGCGCGACTATCGCACGTCACAGCCGCGTGCCTCGGCCGAGGCGCGCGCTGAGGCGCAGCATGACGGTGGCGTCGCTCAGGCTGTCGCCCTCGCGATGCTTGACCGCCAGCTCGATCGCGCTCCACGAGAACGCGCGGTAGCGAACCCCCCACGCGAACAGCCAGCGCGGCGCGGTCTCGGCCGCGGTCGGGCCGAGCTCGGGTAGCCACTGCACGTCGGTCGACAGCGTCGTGCGCGGATAGATCTCGGGTGTCCACTCGAGGCCGGCCAGGGGCCGGGCCGCGCGCAGCCCGCCGCTGCGGATCGTCGCGCCGTCGCCGCCGCGGTGCTCGGTCGCCCACGCCGACGCGCCGAGGTGGAGGCGGACCGGGCCCCAGGTCGTCGACGCCACCGCGAAGGCCTGGGTCGCGCGCGCGGCGACGGCGGCGTCGTCGAGGCTGGTGATCGGCGCGCGCACGCCGATCGCGATCGCGGGCTGGTGGCGAAACCACGCGTCCTCGCCGGCCGCGAGCTTGAAGGCGCCGCTCACCAGCTGCACGCCCTCGGTCGCGCGGGTGTCGCCTGCGCACGGGTTGCAGCGCTGCACCTGATCGTCCGACGCCACGTCGACCTCGGCGAGGCGGCCCAGGCTCTTGGTGAGCCGCACCCCCGAGCCGAGGCGATGGTCGACGTCGCCGCTCAGGTGCACCGCGGCGGCCGGCTGGATCCACGCCGTCGGCACGCCGATCACGGTCGGCGCCGCGACCAGCCCGTCGGGGCCGGCCGCCGCGGTCGTCGCCGAGGCGGCGAGCACGACGACGACGATGAGGGCGGGGCGGCGCATGCGATCGCTCAGCGCTTGCTACGGCTCACCACGCGACGCAAGGTCGAGTTCAGCAGCGTGAGCTGACCGAAGATCTGCGCGTCGAGGAGGTTGGCATCACCGATGTCCGGAACCCGGACACCGGCCTGGAACTGCGCCCAGTCGGCGAGCTGGTAGCGCACGCCCCACGACAGGATCGGCCGCAGCTTCACTCGCTGCGACTCGCTGCACGTGTAACAGAGCTCCGGCACCCACGCGAGATCGACCAGCACGTCGGAGTCGGGCTTGGCCCGCACCGCGACGCCGCCGCCGGCGCGGACCTGACGCTTCAGGCCCTGATCGTGGAGCAGCACCGGGGCCTCGCCGACGTTCTGCACCAGCGCGTCCCACACCGCGCCGTTGAGATGCACGGTCACGCGATCGCCGAGGTGCTTGGTCGCGGCGACGTACAGCTCGGCGATGCGCGAGCGATGGCCGCCCTCCTCGAACTCGAACGACTTGCGGAAGCCGATCGCGATCGCCGGCTGGTGACGGAACAGGTTGTCCTCGTCGATGCCGAGGCGGAAGGTCGCGGTGAAGTACGGCGCGAGGCGCTCGGGGGTGTCGCCGTAGGCGTTGCGGGCGCGGATCAGATCGGTCGTCGCGACGCCGAACTCGCCGAGGTCGCCGAGGCCGACGCGGGTGTCCCACGACAGCCCGCCCGAGGTGTCGACACCGGTGCGCGAGTACAGGACGCCGCCCGGCAGCATCGAGCCCGCGGGCGCGAGCAAGAGCTCGGGCAGCGGCATCAGCTCGCGCGGCGGCAGCGACGGTGCCGGCTCCTCGACCGGCGGCTCGGGCGTCACCACCGCTGGCGGCGGATCGACGACGACCGGTGGATCGTCCGCGACTGGCGGTGGCACCGGATCGGTGGTCGGCGGCGGCACCGGATCGCCGGGCGGCGGCGGCGCCGGATCTCCCGTCGGTGGCGGCAACGGGATCGGCGGTATCGGCTGCGCCGCGGCGATCCCCGCGGTCACCGCCAGCACGCCTGGGATGAGGAGCTTGTAGATGTCGGTTGGCACGTCATTCCTCCTTGGTCGTCACTCGCAGAACACGCCAGCGACACGGCAAGCGATCGCGCCCCACGGCACGAACACCTCACCGCCGAGGCGGATATCCCATTGCACGATCGCGTTGAGCCCATCGGCGGGCTGACCGCGCGCGACCTCGAGCTGGTAGCCGATGCTGCCGTCGAAGACGAAGGCCGGCACGACGGTCCAGCGGATCCCGGCGCGACCGATCAGGCCGTAGTCGGCCTTCGGCCGCGGATCGCTCGCGGGATCGAAGCGGAACTGCGGCGCCAGCCCGATCTCGCCGACCAGCCGCGCGCTCGCCGAGCCTTGCAGCTCGAGGCCGAAGGTCGGCAGCACCAGCACCCGCTCGTCGGCCAGCCCGTTGTCGGGCCGCTCGATCGACACCGACGACACCCGCGCGCCCGCGTGCAGGGTCAGGCCGGTGAGCGGACCGCGCATGCGCAGCCGCGACACCACGTACAGATCGGTGACGCGCTCGTCGACCGGGATGCCGTCGAGGGTCTCGCGGCGCGGCACGCCGAGGCGGAACGCGACCGCGAGCGCGGGCACCCACGGCCGCT
>JAYTAJ010000016.1:0-5209 GCA_043737575.1 Myxococcales bacterium
GACGGCACCAGCTCGCGATCCTCGGGGCGCTGATCGAGGACGTCGTCGTCGACCTCGGCCGGGATGTCGGCGTTGGCGGTGTCGAACTCCAGCTCCTCGGCCAGCTCGTCGGCCTCGACCACGCCGTCGCCGTCGGAGTCCGCCTCGATGTACGGCTGGCCGTCCTCGTCCTCCTGGACCGCGACGTCCTGAGCGTCGTCCTCGGCGGCGTCGCTGATGCCGTCGTTGTCGTCGTCGCTGTCCACCGCGTCGGGGGTGCCGTCGCCGTCGTCGTCGGTGGTCGCGAGCGGCGCGACGTCGGCTCCGGGCGTCGGCGTCGGATCGGCGTCGTCCGCGGCGGGGGCGGGCGTCGGCGTCGGATCGTCGCCGGCAGGCGCGGGCGTCGGCGTCGGATCGTCGTCGGCAGGCGCGGGCGCGGGCGCTGGCGTCGGATCGTCATCGGCAGGCGCGGGCGCCGGCGTCGGATCGTCGGGCGCCGCCGGGGCCTCGTCGTCGGGCTGGGCCACCGCAGGCGCGGCGACTCCCCCGATCAGCAACCCGATCAATGCGAGCGAACGCAACCACGACCCCAGCGTGATGCCAGTCATGCCCGTTCCTAGATCGGAACCCGCCCGCGTGGTTCCGGAGCGGCCGCGATTCGCTCGCGCGAGGCGGGCGCGGGCGCGTGCTAGCATTCCCGCGATGGCGATGCTCACGGCTCCTCCGCGTCACGCGACCGTGGCCGACTGGCTCGCGCAGCCCGACGAAGGTCGCTTCGAGCTGATCGACGGCCTGCTTGTTCAGAAGGCCGCGCCCTCGATCGATCATGGCCGCGCCCAGCTCGGCACCGGCTCCGCGCTGAACGGAGCATTCAGTCGCCGCGCGGGCGGGCCGGGTGGGCCTGGTGGTTGGTGGCTGGCATCCGAGGTCGACATCCTCATGGATGGTCGCGGCTACCGGCCCGACATTGCCGGTTGGCGCCGCGATCGCCTGGCGGAGTTGCCGCGTCAGCGCCCCGTTGTCGTCCGCCCCGACTGGCTGTGCGAGATCGTCAGCGAGTCGAACCGCACCATCGACACGGTGACGAAGCTGCGCCGCTATCACCAGTCCGGCGTGCCGCACTACTGGATCCTCGATCAGTCCGATCGCACGCTGACCGTGCATCGCCACACCAGCGAGGGCTACGTGATCGCGCTGCGCGCCGAAGCCCACGAGCGGGTGCGCGCCGAGCCGTTCGATGCGATCGAGGTCCACGTCGGCGTGCTGCTCGGTGACGATCCCGACGAGACGTAGGCGACGGCGGCGCGACCGCTACGGCTGCTCGCCCGACGAGAACGTCAGATCGCTGCGGCCCCACGCCGGGTCGCCGGTGTGCCACGACAGCTCGCCGACGTGATTGCCGGCGAGCCCGTAGACCACCGCGTTGTCGCCATCGACCCGCACGTACACCGCCGGATCGCTGGCCACCGACGGGATGCCGTACTGCACCGACAGGTTCCAGGTCTGCAGCGGCGAGCGCGTGATCTCGATGAGCTGGTTCATCGACGTCCGGTACACCACCGAGTCGACGCCGTCGGTGCGGACGTACGCGACCGGGTTGCCGCCGACCGGCGGCCCGCTGCCGGTGATGTCGTCGAATCGCCAGCCGGTGCTCTCGAGCCGCAGCTCGATCAGCCGGTTGCTGCTGCTGCGATACACGATCGCCGCGAGGCCGTTGCGCTTGGTCGAGCCGTAGGGCCGCGCGTACGAGCTCGACGCCGGCGCCGCGCCGTTGGTCGTCACCGACGACGGCACGCCCACCGCCCACTGCAGGCCGGGCCGCTTGAACAGCTCGACGATCGCCGAGCCCGACGAGAACACCACCGAGCTGAGACCGTCGGCGCGCACGAACGGCGTCGGATCGCTCCACGCGATCTGGCTCGCGCCGCTGACCGCGCTCAGATCAGTCGCGATCCAGCCGTCGGTGCCGAGCCGCAGCTCGCTGATGTGGCCGTTCGGCGACCGGAACACCACCGCGCTCACGCCGTCGGCGCGCACGTACGCGACCGGATCGCCGGTCGCGAGGCCGCCGCCCCACGCCGTCAGGTCCGCGGCCTGCCAGCCGCTGGTGCCGAGCGCGATCTCGATCACCCGGCTGTTGGTGCTGCGGTAGACGATCGCATTGACGCCGTCGCTGCGGCGGTACACCGACAGCTTGCCGGCGACCGGCTGGCCGGCCATCGGCGCGATCGTGCCCACGTTCCACTGCGTCCCGCCGTTCCACAGCTCGTGGATCGTGCCGTCGATCGCCTTGTGCACCACCGCGCTGTAGCCGTCGCTGCGGCGATAGCCGGCGACCAGGTTGCTGATGCCGGTGCTGGCGCCGTAGTGCAGCGCGCCGCGCCAACCGGCCTGCGCGTACCAGCCGGTCACCGCGGTGTAGAGGCCGCAGCTCGCGCCCGACACGTTGTAGTTGTAGGCCTCGCAGCTCGCGGTCTTGTCGCACGCGTACTGACACTCGCGCTCGGTGCCGCCGAAGCTCTGCACCGCCGTCCCGCTGTAGACCGTGCCCGCCTGCACCGCCTGGCCCGGCCACGCGTAGCCGATCGATCCCAGGATCCAGTCGAGGTGCTGCGGCACGCTCGTGTACTGGGCGTAGTTGGCGTGGAGCGGATCCCAGCCATGGCCGTGGAGCACGCCGAGCACGCGCTGCTGCACGTAGAACGGTCCGCCCGAGTCCTGCTTGTTGACGAAGTCGTTCGTGGTCCAGATCGAGCCGTCATTGTCATCGCTGACGTCGGTGGTGTCGGCGATCTGCTTCAGGATGCGGAGCGGGTTGGCGACGTCACCGTGGCGGCCCGCGCCGACCGACGTGCCGGCGACGCCGTTGCCCGGGTACGTCCACGCCAGCTTCGCCAGGGCGCCGGCCGGGCCATCCATGTCGGCCGCCAGGCCGCTCAGGCGCAAGAGCGCGATGTCGGAGAACAAGCCGCTCTGGTCGTCGCACTCGAGCTCGTCGTGGCACAGGCCGATGTCGATGCCCGGCTTCTGGATCCACTGGGCGACCGTCGCCGTCAACGTCGACGACATCCCCGGGCCGGCCTGGTAGAAGTTGACCCCCGAGCCGACCGGCGTGCCGCAGTGGAGCGCGGTCAGCGCAAACTGCGGGCTGATCCGCGTCGCGGTACACCCGGAGATGGCGACGCCGCGGTCGAGCTGGAACTGCGACGCGTTGGTCGCGCCGGGGCCGGTGATCTCGCCCTCGGTCTCGCCGACCTCGAGCCCGGGCTCGACGCAGGCTGGCAACAGGAACGCGCATGCGAACAGGAGGTGTCTGGGTTTCATCCGCAGTAGACCGGTGCCCGCGCCGGTGTGACTGGCAAAGTCCGGCCGGGCATCGACACCGTGCCGCGGCTACCGCCCCGACATCGCGTCACCGGCGGTCGTCGACGGCAGCAGGCATGGGCAGCCGCGAGCCCTCGCGACCGACGTAGGCGACGGCGACCACGGGCTGCCCCGGCTCGGGCTCGTCGACCAGGCTCACGAACGCCGGCCCGTTCGCGATCCGGGTCGAGTCCTGGAAGGCGCGTCGCATGAAGTCGCGAAAGTCGTCGACGTCGGGGTGCACCGTCTCGACGCGGCACAGCGAGCCGCGGCACTCCACGCTTCGTACCGAGGATCCAGCCGACAGCGCGGCCCGCACCCCTCGATCGAGGCCTTGCCCGAGATCGCTCGAGGCGGCCGGTGCGGCTGCGGCGAAGGACGCCTCGACGTGATCACGTACCTCCTGCGTGGTGAGCACCGCGTCGGCGGGGGCCGGATCCTCGGTGGCGGGGCCGTCGGCCGGCTCGTCGTCGACGGCACGAGGCGGCGCCGGGCGCGGCGGCCGCGGCATCGCCACCGGCGCCCGGTCGCCCACGCTCGACGGCGGCGGCGCTGGCGCTGGCGGCGCGATCGGCTCGGCGGGCGCCGGCGCCGCGTCGCGGGTCGCGAACAGCAGATAGATGCCGCTACCCAGCACGGCGAACGCGATCGCAAGAATCCATTGCTTCATGGCGGCCTCCCCCCGAGACGAAAACGATGTGGGCACCGCGGCCCGGTCGGGCGCCGCGGTGCAGGTCGGCTACCAGTTCACCGTGTGGACGCGGCCGCCGGGGAACACGAAGCAGTCGATCATGGCCGTGCCCGACGACGGCACCCACACGTCGAGGAAGATGTTCGCGGCCGGGCCGAAGAACGGCAGACCGCCGGGCGCGGCGAACCCGGACGACTGGCCGCCGAAGAAGAAGGACGTGGCGTCGATGTTGGAGCTCATCGCCCGGCACCGGACATCACTGCTCACGGTCGCGCCCTGGGCCGTCACGACCGGGTAGTACCAGCCGTTGTAGTTGCCGTCGACGACCAGCGGCATGTGCCAGGGCCGCTGCGATCCGCAGGTGTTCGTGATCGACGGCCCGTTGGGCGCCCAGCAGGCGGCGTCGGCGAAGAAGGCGGAGCTGCCGGCGCGGGCCGACAGGCCGCGAGCCTCCGACGACTGCGGCGAGCCGGCCAGCGCGAGTCCGACGGCCGCCAACATGGACAGAGACTGGAGTGCTTTAGACATCAGGTGTTCTCCTCGTTGCAATCGATCACTGCACGGCATCTCGCAGTCCCGATCATCCGGGCTTGCGTGACACGGTCAGTGTCGAGGTCGAAGGAGATGACGCCGGCACACGCGGACATTCCCGCGCCGCGGCTCGACGACCGCGGCTGGCTAGCGCGGGCCGAGCAGGAACAGATCGACGATCGCGTCACGCATGTGATCGAAGGCGGTGTGGAGCAGCCGGCCGGCGACCCCGACGTGAGGCGGCGGATCCGGCGGTGGGCACGGCAGCGGCACGCCCTGCCCGCGGGTAGAGCCGATGACGGCGAAGTTCAGGGGGACATTGGCACGCTCGCAGTAGTCGGCCATCCAGCGCAGGAAGGGCGGAAACTCGAGGCGTCCGAGGCTGTAGGTCGCGACGGAGCCTGTCAACGAGTTTGAGACACCGGAGAGCATTAGTTTAGTGGCGCTGCCTCTGCGTGGCTCCGCGCGGCCGGACCGGCGTGCGGGTCGTGATCGGGTGGCCGCGCGGTGCGGTCCTCGCGCGAGGCGGCGGTGGTGGGCGACGAGCCCGTCGGGGCCGCGCGCCTCGCACTGCGGTCCGCGCTGGCAGCAGCAGTCGGCTTGTTGATCCAGACCTCGGTGGGCAGAGCAGCGGGCCGCGGAACG
>JAYTAJ010000017.1:0-2244 GCA_043737575.1 Myxococcales bacterium
CCCGCGGGTAGTTTCCTCCGCCGACGCCCAAGTAGCTCAGCTGGTAGAGCAGCGGACTGAAAATCCGCGTGTCGGCGGTTCAACTCCGTCCTTGGGCACGAAGCAGATCGAGTGGCGGGGTGGTGGAAAATAGTGACGTTCACTGCGAAGTTAAACTTCTCGGTTCACGAAGTTAAACTTCCCGGTCCTGACGACGCTCGGCCAGCTGCTGCGCGACCGCGGTCAGGCGTTCGACGTGGTCGCGATCGGTGGCGGCGGCTTGCGATCTTTCGGCGTCGAGCCCGGGGGTGGCGCGTGAGCCAGGCGCTGCTCGACAAGGCGGTGGAGCTGGCGTGGCGCCAGTGGACCGCGCTCGGCGTCGCGGAGGTTGCGCCGCTACCCTCGCAAGCGATCGATCTCGAGGCGCTCATCGCCTTCACGCCGTTCATCGATCTCCCGGCCGCGGTGATCGACAGCGGCGCCTTCTCGATCAAGCTCTCGAAGAAGTCACGGCCGCCGCGACTCGAGCACCCGTCGCTGGTCGCGCTCAGGAGCCGACACGTCTTCGGCCTCGGCGCCCGCGCGGACGTGATCGTCGCGCTGGCGATGCGGTCGCGGGTGGCGCGGCGCCGAGGCAGGCCAGCGGGCCGTCGGCGTCGGGGCCTGGTGCGTCGACGGCGACCGCGTCGAGCGTGGGCGCGTCGGGCGCGGGCGCATCGACGGCGGGCGGGTCGTGGGAGGCGGTGCAGGCGGCGGCGACCGCGAGGGCGAGCACGAGCGAGGCGGTCGAGGGCATGCGGCCTTCACACGCGAGACGCGTGATGTGGGAAGCGGTCCGTGGTGAAGTCCCGCCATGGCGCTGACCGTCTACCAGTACCCGAACTGCTCGACCTGCAAGCGGGCGTTGAAGTGGCTCGCCGCCCAGGGCGTGGCGTTCACGTCGGTGAACATCGTCGAGCAGCCGCCGACGAAGGCGACGATCGAGCGCGCGGCGAAGCTGGCGGCGGTGCCGATCAAGAAGCTGTTCAACGTCGCGGGCGAGTCGTATCGAGCCGGGGGCTTCAAGGCCAAGCTGGCGACGATGACCGACGTCCAGGCGTTCGCGGCGCTGGCGGCCGACGGCAAGCTCATCAAGCGGCCGCTGGCGATCGGCGACGGCGTCGCGCTGATCGGCTTCGACGAGGCGGCGTGGTCGGCGGCGCTGGCGTCGTGATACC
This sequence comes from Myxococcales bacterium, assembly GCA_043737575.1. Classification (GTDB taxonomy): domain Bacteria; phylum Myxococcota_A; class Polyangia; order Haliangiales; family Haliangiaceae; genus UBA2376. The sequence continues at coordinate 1,197 of JAYTAJ010000017.1, forward strand.
GTAGGCGGGTCGATCTCCATGCGCGCGCGCTACACGATCCTCGAGCGTCTCGGCGGCGGCGGCCAGGCCGAGGTCTTCCGCGGCTACGCCGAGACGATGGAGGGGTTCCGCAAGACCGTCGCGATCAAGCGGGTGCTGCCGAACCTCAGCACCAACCCGCGGTTCGCGGCGATGTTCCTCGACGAGGCCCGGCTGTCGTTGTTCCTGCAGCATGCCAACGTGGTGCAGGTGTTCGACGTGACCCGCGCCGACGACGGCACCTACCTCCTGATCATGGAGTTCGTCGACGGCTGCGATCTGAAGGCGGCGATGGAGCGCGAGGCCGCGCGCAACCGCACGCTCGAGCTGCGGCTGACGCTGTTCGTCATGATCGAGTGCTGCAAGGGCCTGCACTACGCCCACACCCTCGAGCATCCCGAGACCGGATTGCCGCTGCACATCGTCCACCGCGACATCTCGCCGCCCAACATCATGCTGTCGAAGAACGGCGAGGTGAAGATCGTCGACTTCGGGCTTGCCAAGGCCAACAGCCAGGTCGAGATCACCGACCAGGGCGTGGTGAAGGGCAAGTTCAGCTACCTGTCGCCCGAGGCGGCGTGGGGCCAGGAGGTCGACGCCCGCACCGACGTGTTCGCGATCGGCATCATCCTGTGGGAGATGCTGACCGGGCGCCGGCTGTTCTACGCCGACACGCCGTACCAGACGGTCGAGCGAGTGCGCGAGGCGCGGGTGCCGTCGATCGCGGTGCTCAACCCCAACTGCGAGTCGGAGCTCGACGCGATCGTCCGCAAGGCGCTGGCCCGCGATCCCGACCAGCGCTACCAGACCGCGGCCGACGTCGGCGACGCGCTGGCCCACTACCTGTTCTCGCGCGAGCTGAAGGTGACGTCGCGCGACGTCGCGAACCTGGTGCGCGAGGCCCGCACCGAGCAGGCGCGCAACGCGTCGACCCGCGACTCGCTGATCGACGCGCTCATCCGCGACGAGCGGGTGCGGCTCACCACCGAGATCGCCGAGGAGCTGGCGCGCGCGCCGGCGCAGCCGCTGG
>JAYTAJ010000018.1:0-2243 GCA_043737575.1 Myxococcales bacterium
ACCCGGTGAAACGGCCCGAGCGTGGCGAGGCTGGCCGCCTCGATGCGACGGAAGGTCTCGATGCCCATCTCCTGGAACACCGGGGCGGCGTCGCGGAACACCTCGTCGACCTGACCGGAGAACGATCGGGTGAGGATGCTGGTGACCAGCGCGCGCAGCTCGGGGACGTCGCCCTCGACGCGGGCCTGGCGCGCCTCGTCGCTGCCGACCTTCGCCATCAGCTCGTCCGGCACCGTCACCGACAGGCCGAGCAACTTCCACGACTCGTCTTTTTCCGCGGCCGACTTCTCCCAGCGAAAGCTCAGGCTGGCCTTGGTCGCGGCCTGCTCGAACTCGACGCGCAGATCGACGCGCCCGGTGCGGCCGCCCGGTCCGCGGTTGGTCTCGGTCGCGATCACCGCGGTGATCTCGCGAAACCCGCCGAGCGTGCGCGCCATGTCCTCCATCTGCACGGCGAACGAGTCCTCGAGCACGACCTCCTGGAAGCGGTCGGAGGTCTGCTTGTAGACCTCGTTCAGCGGCCGATCGCGCAGCGCGATCAGCACCCGCTCGGCGTCGGGCCGCAGATCCGGCGGACGGCGGCCGCGCAGCTGCAAGCCGACGATCACCGCGATCCACGCGAACACCAGGCAGAAGCTGACGAGGATGCTGCGCGCCAGCACCCGACCACGGCGGGTCTTGGGCACGACCGGCAGGTGCGACAGCGACTCGCCGACGACGTCGCCGACCTTCTCGCCGATCGCCTCGGCGACGTGGACCACGCGATCGGCGACGCCGGTGATCACGCTCGCGGTGGTGGCGCGCTTGCGCGCGACCGGCAGCGCGGGGTCGGAGACCTGAACGTCGATCGACTCCGAGCGCCGCGGCGGCGGACGATCGCCGGGTGGATCGGCGGGCGGCTCGTCGGGCGCCGACATGCGAGGTCGCTACTTCCGGCCCGCGTTCGCGACGAACCGCGCCAGCAGGGTGCCGGCGATCTCGAGCCGGTAGCGCGCGGTCGAGCGGACGTCGTCGATCGGCCGGATCGATCCACGCAGCGCGGCGGCGACCGCGGCGGCGGTGGCGTCGTCGGCGGGCTGGCCCAGCGCCGCGGCCTCGGCGGCGCGCGCGCGGATCGGTCGATCGGCCACCGCGCCGACGCCGAACCGCACCGACGTCATGCGGCCGTCGTGCAGCTCGATCGCCGCCGCCGCCATGACCTTCGAGATCGACTGGGCGCGGCGGGTGCCGACCTTGCGCCAGCCGAGGTAGGTGCCCGGGCGCGGCACCGGCACCGTGATCGCGGTGATCAGCTCGTCGGCGCCGAGCTCGGTGGTGCGGTAGCCGGTGCAGAAGCCGTGGTACGGCACCGCGCGCGGACCGCGCACCGACTCGAGGTGGATCGTCGCGTCGAGCGCGAGCAGCACCGGCAGGCCGTCGCCGACCGGCGACGACGTCGCGAGGTTGCCGCCGATCGTCGCGCGGTTCTGGATCTGCAGCGCGCCGACCTCGAGCGCGGCCTCGGCGAGGATCGGCACCAGCGTGGCGATCGCGCGGGCCTCGGCGATCGCGCGCCAGGTCGTCCCGGCGCCGATCCGCACCACCGCGTCGTCGGCAGTGATGCCGGTGAAGCGGCCGGCGACGTCGAGGATGCCGATCGGCGCCGGCTTGTGGTGCGCGCTCACCAGCAGATCGGTGCCGCCCGCGAGCACCATCCAGTCGGGATGCGCGCTGCGCAGCGCGATGGCGTCGCGATCGTCGACCGGGCGGACGTAGCCGGTCATCGCGCACCGCCGAGCTCGGTCGCGGCCGCGACCACCGCGTCGACGATCAGCTGGTAGCCGGTGCAGCGGCAGATGTTGCCCGCGAGCAGCTCGCGGACCTTGGCGCGGGCGTCGCCGCCCGGCCGGCTGCACACGCCGGAGTCGACCACCGCCGCCGCGCACACCGCGATGCCGGGCGTGCAGATGCCGCACTGGGCGCCACCGCGCGCGACCAGCTCACGCTGCACCGCGTGCAGCACCCCGCCGTCGGCCAGGCCCTCGACGGTGGTGATCGCGCGGCCGTCGCACTGCCCGGCCGCGATCAGGCACGAGTTGACCGGCACGCCGTCGAGCAGCACGGTGCACGCGCCGCACTCGCCCTCGCCGCAGCCCTCCTTGGTGCCGGTCAGCCGCAGATCCTCGCGCAGCACGTCGAGCAGCCGCTTCCACGGCGACACCTCGGCGTGCCGGGCCGCGCCGTTCACCGTCAGCGCCAGCGTC
>JAYTAJ010000019.1:0-5202 GCA_043737575.1 Myxococcales bacterium
CGGTGCCGCTGCTGTGGCGGTTCCACGCGGTGCATCACACCGCCGAGTCCCTCGACTGGCTGGCTGCGCACCGGGAGCATCCGCTCGACGGCGTGACCACGCAGCTGGTGCAGAACCTGCCCGCGATGGTGCTCGCGCTGTCGTTGCGCGAGGTCGGCGCGCTGGTGGTGCTGCGCGGCGCGTGGGGCGTGTTCATCCACTCCAACGTGCGGCTCGACGTCGGCTGGCTGCGGTTCGTCCTCGGCGCGCCCGCGCTGCACCACCATCACCACGCCCGCGACGTCGCGCCGACCGCGAACTTCGCGAACCTGGCGCCGTGGATCGACGTCGTGTTCGGGACCTACGTCCGACCGCGGGGTGGTCCGCCCGTGGCGCTCGGTGTCGCCGAGCCGGCGCCGACGAGCTACCTCGCGCTGCTGGTGTGGCCGTTCCGCGGCCGTGACGCGACGGTGATCGCCCGCGGCGGAATTCAGCGAGATCATTGTGAGTCGCGCATCGGTGCGGGGACCGAGTTGCCTATGTCAGCCCCGTGAGGCAGGGTGCGCGGATGGAAATCTCCGATAACACCGAGCCCTCGAACGAGCCCTCCTCCGCGCCCACGACCCCCGGCACTGCGCGTTACGCCGAGCTGAAGGCGCTGGTCGCCGCGATGGAAGCGGACTTCACCAAGTTCTACACCGACGGCAACAAGGCCGCTGGTACCCGCGTCCGCGGTGCGATGCAGGAGCTCAAGAACTTCGCGCAGCAGGTCCGGACCGAGGTCCAGGCCATCAAGAACACCGCGTCGTGATTTTCAGAGGGGCTGTTGTCCAGCCCCTCCCCAGCGGAAGCCGCTGGGGCCCCACCCGAGACCCCATGAGGGCGGTCAGCGAGTGCGGGCGCTCTGGGCGAATTGCGCGATGCAGGTGATGGCATCACTGTCGTAGTACTGCGATTGATCGCAGTACGCGATGATCTCGGTCGGCTCGCGGTCGAGGGTGGCGGCGACGGCGACACAGCGGAGGGCGTCGGCGTCGTAGTACATCGCGGCGTCACAGGCGGCCACCAGGGTCGGCGTCGCGCGGCGCAGGCCGGCGACGGTGTCGATGCAGGACTGGGCGTCGGCGTCGTAGTACATCGCGCTGTCGCAGGCGGCGATGGTGGCCGTGAGGTCGCGGCGCGACGCGAGGGCGCTGTGCAAGCAGGTCATCACGTCCTTGTCGTAGTACATCGCGCGATCGCAGGCGCCGATCGCCGCGGTCGGGTCGAAGGCGGCGGCCATCGCGACCTGCACGCAGGCGTTGGCGTCGTTGCCGTAATAGAAGGCGGAATCGCACGCGGCGGCGACCGCGCGGAGGTCGAGGCGCGGGCGGTGGTCGCGGTCACGGGGGCGGTGGTCGCGGTCGCGGTGGTCGCGGTGGTCGTGGTGGTCGTGGTCGCGGCGGTGATCGCGGTCGTCGCGGCGGTGATCGCGGTCGTCGCGGCGATCGCGACGGCGGCGATCGGCGTCGGCGGGGGTGACGAGGCTGGCGAGGACGACGGCGCCGAGGGCGAGGGCGAACAGGCGGGTCATGGCGTTGCGACGACCTCGCGCGCGTCGGTATTCACTCGGGGTAGCGACGCCGCGGTGGCCGGAATCCGGCCACCGCCGGGGCGACGCGGTGTCCGGTGTCCGGGGCCGAGCGTCCGGCCGGCCGGACACGCTGTCCGGTTTCCGGACACGCGAGATGGCGGGTCGCGGACTTGGCGCTGGCATGGCGAGTGCTGTCGGTGGCGGTGGGTCCGTGCGGAGGAGGAAGCCATGCTGCGGTTCGCGAAGATCGAGGTCAGCAAGAGCGAGGACGTGATGCTGCCGATGCGCCCGTTGCGGCGGGTCGAGGTCGAGGCCCTGATGCAGCTGGGCCACTTCGAGCACGAGCGGCTCGAGCTCCTCGATGGATCGCTCGTCACGATCCATCCGCCGATCAACATCCACACCATCATCACCGCGCGCATCGCGGCGATGCTGGGCCGCCAGCTCGGGGCGGCGTGGACGGTCATGCAGCACTGCTACCTGGCGCTCGACGAGCACTCGATGCCCGAGCCCGACCTCGTGGTCGTGTCGCTGTCGCGGCCGCTCGATCCGCTGGCGGCGGTGGTGCCGATCCGCCCGCCCCGGGCTCGCAGCCCGGCGCCGCTGGTGGTCGAGGTCTCCGACGTGACCTTCCACAACGACTCGATCGTGAAGGCCATGCTCTACGCCCGGGCCGCGATCCCGACCTACTGGCTGATCGATCTGGTGCAGTGCATGGTGCGGGTTCACGAGCGACCGATCGGCGGTCGCTACACCTCGATCGAGGAGCACGGGCTCGAAGCGGTCCTCACCGCCCATGAGCTGCCGGCGATCGCGTTGCCGGTCGGCGAGGTGCTCGCGCTGGTGTGAGCTGTCGCGGCGCAACGAGACTCTGCGACGGCGCGGATCCGGCCGAGGCTCCCGCGCGCGGCGCGGTCGCGGGTCGGTCGGGCGCGTCGGATTGTCGCACGCGATCGTCCAGGGCCGCGGCATCCTGTGGGTTGACAGCGTGGGCAGGCCCACCGTATAAGCGCCCCGCGCCGCGGCAACACGCCAAGACGCAAGGACTATCAAGAGGTTGCAATGAATCCGACGGCACTGGTTTCGGTGGCCGCAGGGAACGTCCCACTGATCGATATCGACGGGACGGTATTCATCCAGCTCGCCTTGTTCGCGGTGATGTTCTTCGCCGCCAACAAGCTGTTGTTCCAACCTTATCTCCGGCTGCGTGAGAAGCGCATCGCGGGGATCGACGGCGCGCGCAGCGAGGCCGAGCGCATGAGCGCCGAGGCCGAGGGCAAGCTCGCCGACTACGACAGCAAGCTCGCGAGCGCGCGCGCCAAGGCCGGGGAGGAGCAGCGCAAGATCCGCGGCGAGGCCGCGGCCCACGAGCGTGAGGTCACCGACAAGGCCCGCACGACTGCCCAGCAGGCGCTCGACGCGGCGTCCTCGGCCGTGCGCAAGGAGACCGAGGTCGCGCGCGCCGAGCTGGTGCCGCAGGCGCAGCTCATCGCGCGCCGCATGGCCAAGCAGCTGCTCGGCCGGGAGATCGCGTGATGTCGACCCGCAAGATCCTCCGCGCCGCGGTCATCGCCGCCGCGTTCGTCGGTGCGCCCGCGATCGCGCTGGCCCAGCCCCACGCTGAGAGCCACACCGACCACGCTGGCAACGGCGATCATGGCGATGGCGATCACGGCGGCGGCGATCACGGCGCCCACCACGCCGACCCGAGCAAGGACTTCAACTGGGTCACGCTCAGCTACCGTGGCAAGGATGCGCGGGGCGGCAAGATGGGCGACGGCAAGCTCGGTAACGAGCCGTTGGCGCCGGGTCACGACGAGGAGCCGATGAGCGCGCCCTTCGTGCTCATGCTGCTCAACTTCGGCATCCTCCTCATCATCCTCGCGAAGGTCGGCGGCCCGGCCGCCCGCAAGATGGCGGAGAGCCGCTCCGACGAGATCAAGACCGCGCTGGACGAGGCCGCGAAGCTGCGCAAGGAGGCTCAGGAGAAGCTGGCCGGCTACAGCGCCAAGCTCGCCGCGTCCGAGGCGGAGATGGACGCGATGCTGAAGGGCATGCGCGCCGACGCCGAGGCCGACAAGCAGCGCATCCTCGCCAACGCCGAGGTCCAGGCCGCCGCGGTCAAGCGCGACGCCGAGCTGCGTATCGCCGCCGAGATCGAGCGCGCTCGCTTCGAGCTGTCGCGCGAGGTCGCCAACGCCGCGGCGGTGGTCGCCGAGAAGCTCCTGCGGGAGAAGACCACCGCGACCGACCAGACCGGTCTGGTCGATGCGTTCGTCCGCAACGTCGAGGCCGCCTCGACCGCCGCGGGCCGGACCGGGAAGGGGGCCTGAGATGCTCGAGGGAAGCCTGTCGCGCCGCTACGCGCGCGCCATCATGGATCTCGCGATCACCGCCAATGTGGTGGAGCAGGTCGGCGCCGATCTGCGCGGCCTCGCCACCGCGTACAAGACCGCGCCCGAGCTCGGCGAGGTCCTGGGCAACGCGTCGTTCAAGAAGCCCCAGCGTCGCGCCATCGTCGACGCGCTGCTGACCCGGCTCGGGGCCCAGCCCCTGACCAAGACGTTCCTCAACCTCCTGCTCGACAACGAGCGGCTGGCGGCGATCCCGGGCATCTCGCGCGAGGTCGACGCGATGATCGAGACCCGCGCCGGGCGGGTCCATGCCGAGGTCACGTCGGCGACCGCGCTGACGCCGGCCCAGCTCACCCAGCTCACGGCCACCCTCGAGCGCCTGTCGGGCAAGAAGGTCGTCGTCGCCAAGAAGGAAGATCCGAGCCTGCTCGGAGGCGTCGTCGCCAAGGTCGGCGACGTGGTCTACGACGGCAGCCTGCGCACGCAGCTCCGTATTCTCCGCGATCAGCTCGCTCGTTAGTGCCCAGGACCTGCTCCGCAGTCCTGAGCCCCGTCTCGTTCTAGCTCTCTCCTCAAGGAATCCGCCATGGACATCCGCGCCGCCGAGATCAGCGACATCATCAAGAAGCAGATCGAGAACTACGACAAGAAGGTCCAGGTCACCGAGACCGGCACCGTCTTGACCGCAGGCGACGGCATCGCGCGCGTCTACGGTCTGGCGGGCGCGCTGGCCGGTGAGCTCCTCGAGTTCGAGGGCTCGGGCGACAAGGTTCAGGGCATGGTCTTGAACCTCGAGGAGGACAACGTCGGCGTCGCCATCCTCGGCCGCTTCGAGGGCATCAAGGAGGGTGACACCGTCCGCCGCACCGGCCGCATCGTCGAGGTCCCGGTCGGTGAGGAGCTGATCGGCCGCGTCGTCAACGCGACCGGCCAGGCCATCGACGGCGGCAAGCCGATCACGGGTGCCAAGACCCGCAAGGTCGAGATCAAGGCGCCCGGCATCATCTCGCGCAAGTCGGTCCACGAGCCGATGCAGACCGGCATCAAGGCGATCGACTCGATGATCCCGATCGGCCGCGGACAGCGCGAGCTGATCATCGGCGACAGAGGCACCGGCAAGACCGCGATCGCGGTTGACACCATCATCAATCAGAAGGGCACCGGCGTCATCTGCGTCTACGTCGCGATCGGCCAGAAAAACTCCACCGTCGCCGCCGTCGTCGAGCGCCTCCGCCAGTCGGGCGCGATGGAGTTCACGATCGTCGTCGTCGCCGGCGCCTCCGATCCCGCGCCCAT
>JAYTAJ010000020.1:0-2239 GCA_043737575.1 Myxococcales bacterium
GGGGATTGCCGGTCCCGAGCCACAGCGGATAGAGCAGCGTGTGGTTCGAGCGCCACGACGCGAGCACGAACGGCAACAGCACGACGACGCCGCCGAGGATCAGATCGCGCCACGCGAAGCGATCGGCGCGCAGCGACGCGGCGAGCGGGCGGCGTAGCCGCAGCGCCAGCACCAGCGCGGGGAACAGCACCGCGACCGGCAGGTAGTTCTGGCGCAGCGAGCAAGCGGCGGCGGCGACGGCGCCGACCACGGCCCAGCCGGCCCGCGGGATCGCGCCGACCTCGACGACGGTGCGGTACAGGCCGAGGAACAGCGCGGTGCCCGACCAGTAGCTGGCGGTGTTGGTCGACGCGTCGGGCAGGAGCAGCGTCACCAGCATCACCAGCCCGGCGACGAACGGATCGAGCGGCCGCTGGCGGCGCAGGAGGCCGACGAGCAGCGCGAGCGTGACGAGCTGATAGACGCCGTGATCGGCGAGATAGAGGTTCGCGAGCGTGCCGCGCGCGGCGGCGAGCGCCGACAGGATGGTCTGGCCGCCGAACGCCGACAGCCGGCGAAAGCTGAACGGCTCGTCGAGATCGCCGATGTCGAGCAGCCGCTTCACCAGCGGCGTGTACGCGACGTCGTCGTCGAAGTGATTGCCCTGCACGCGGGCGACGGCGCGCAGGATGTTGACGACCGCGATCGCGACCAGCACGCCCCACAGGATCGCGGCCTGGGGATCGCGGGCGAGGCCGCGGGCGCGGCGCGCGAGCGCGATCAGCGCGGGCTCGTCGACGGTGGCGTGGCGCCAGGCGTGGCCGGCGAAGCCGACGCCGAGCAGCGCGAGCAGCGCGGCGCGATCGAGCGCGCCGAACGCGACCAGCCAGCCGGCGATCGCGAGCAGCGCGGCGGTGCCCCACACCAGGCGCAGCCCGAGATCGATCGTCGCGCGGGTGGCGCGCTCGACAACGTGACCCCAGCCGCCGATGGCGGCGACGAGGAAGCCGAGCCAGGCGAGGCCGCCCCACAGCAGGTTGCCGGGACCGAGCAGGCCGACGGCGGCGGCGGCGGCCGGGACCGCGATCGCGATCCCACGGGCGAGGCCACGCACCCAGCGGGCGGTCACCGCGGCCCGGCCGCGGCGATCGCGGCGGTGAGCTCGTCGGGGCCGACGGTGGAGGTGCCGCGGCGTGACACCGAGATGGCGGCGGCGAGGCTGGCGAGGGTCATCGCGTCCTCGAGCGTCAGGCCGGCGGCGAGCGCGAGCGTGAGCGTGGCGACGACGGTGTCGCCGGCGCCGGTGACGTCGAAGACCTCGCGCGCAGCGGCGGGGACGTGGGCGCCGCGGACGCCGTCGCGGTAGAGGGTCATGCCGTCGGCGCCACGGGTCACGAGCACGGCGGCGCCGTCGAGGGTCGCGGCGAGGCGGCGGACGGCGGCGTCGATCTCGGCGAGGGTCGCGGTCGGCGGACCGGCGGCGTGCTCGAGCTCGGACAGATTGGGCGTGAGGACGGTGGCGCCGCGGTAGACGGCGAAGTCGCGCTGCTTGGGATCGACGACGATGGGCACGCCGCGGGCGCGGCCGGCGGCGATCGCGGCGTCGGCGATCGCGGGGGTGATGACGCCCTTGGCGTAGTCGGAGATCACGATCGCGGCGGTGCCGTCGAGCTCGGCGTCGATGGCGGCGATGATCGCGGCGGCGATGGTGGCGCTGACGGGGCCGCGGCGCTCGGCGTCGATGCGCGCGATCTGGTGGCCACCGGCGACCAGGCGGGTCTTGCGCGTGGTCGGCCGATCGGGATCGACGCAGGTGCGGCCGACGATGCCGGCCAGCCCGAGCGCGTGGGCGAGGACGCGGGCGCCGTCGTCGTCGCCGACCACGCCGATCACGGTGGCGATCGCGCCGAGCCGCTGGAGGTTGGCGGCGGTGTTGGCGGCGCCGCCGAGGCGGTGCTCGGTGGCGCGCAGATCGAGGACGGGGACGGGGGCCTCGGGCGAGATGCGATGGACGTCGCCGCGCAGGTACTCGTCGATCATCAGGTCGCCGATCACCAGCACGCGGTGACCGCGCAGCGCTTCGACGACGGAGGGCCCGATCGACATGCGGGCGGACGCTACTCCAGCCCCAGGAGCGATGCAATTCGACGGGCGGCGGTGGGCCAGCCGTCGAACCGCACCCCGCCCTGGCAGCCGGCGTTGCGGCCGGCCTCGACGTCCGACGGCTTGTCGCCGACGACGATCGAGCGCGGCAGATCGA
>JAYTAJ010000021.1:0-2232 GCA_043737575.1 Myxococcales bacterium
GCCCCAGGTGCCGCGGTGCGAAGGTGTCGGAGGCCAGGAGGGTGGTCGGCAGCGAGGGCGACGGCTGGTTCACGGCGCGCGCACCCTAGCAGGTCTCGCCGCCGTGCGGCTCTGGTATGACCCGGGCCATGGGGTTCTTCGATCGCCTGTTGGGCAAGAAGCCGCCGCCCACGCCGCCCGTCGTGCTCGACACCTCCGAGGCCAACCTGCGCGCGGTGCTCGGCGACGACAACGTCGTGATCGCGACCGGCCTCGCGATCGAGTCGGCCGCCACCACGCAGCCCGGCCGCGACCAGGTCGGCGGCGTCCCCGCCAACATCGGCGCCGCGTCGTGGCCGCGCTGCCCGACCTGCCGCTGCCGCATGACGTTCATCGCCCAGCTCGCGGTCGGTCCCGATGAACAGCCGCACTATCCCGCGCGCGGCAGCCTGGCGATCTTCCGCTGCAACTCCGAGCCGCCCTCCACCGACGAGCTGTGCGAGACCTGGGGCCCGAGCGGCAGCGTCTGCTTCTTCGTCCCCGATGACGCCCGCGCCGAGCCGTCGCTGTTCACCGACGAGCAACTGCGCGCGATCGAGCGCATCCTCGCGCGCGCCCACGCCGATCGCGATCCGCGGCAGCCGCGCTTCCTGCTCCCCGCCGAGCACGGCTTCCAGGCCCGCCCGCTGCTCCATCACGCCTACCGCGCCGACCGTCGCCGCGTCGTCTCGTGTCGGCGCCCGCGGGGCAACCCCGCCGCGCACGCGCTGTGGGCCGCCGCGACCACCTCCTCGGGCGTCGCGATCGACATCGGCGGCTTCCCCGACTGGATCCAGTCGCCGATCGACGACCTCGTCTGCACCTGCGGCGCGCCGATGGTGCTGATCGTTCAATACGAGGCCTTCGACGACGCGATCAACCTCGGCGACGCGGGCCGCGCCTACATCTTCGCGTGCGCCAAGCGCTGCTCGCCGACCGCCTTCACCTCACGCTGGGACTGCTGCTAGCCACCGGTTGCGGCAACGGTTACGGTTACGGTTACGGTTACGGTTACGGTTACGTCGCCGTGAACCTACTCGGGGATCGGGAGGCTCTCGAGCTTCATCGCGGCGGCGGCGGCGGCGTTCTGCTCGGCCTCCTTCTTCGAGCGACCCTCGGCCTTGGCGTAGAGGTCGTCGCCGATGCGGACCTCGACCATGAACCGCTTGGCGTGATCGGGGCCGAGCTCGCCGATGACGGTGTAGATCGGCGCGATCCGCAGGCGCGCGAGGGCGACCTCCTGCAGCCGGGTCTTGAAGTCGTAGAAGCCGGTGTGCTCGACGGTCTCGATCCGCTGCGCCAGCAGCCGACCGACCAGCGCGAACGCGGAGTCGAAGCCACCGTCGAGGTAGACCGCGGCGACCAGCGCCTCGAAGCCGTCGGCGAGGATCGAGCGCTTGTCGCGACCGCCGCTGCGCTCCTCGCCCTTGCCGAGCTTCATCCACGCGCCGAGCCCGAGCTTGGCCGCGGTCTCGGCGAGCCCGGCCTCGCTCACGACCTGGGCCCGCGTCACCGACAGCGTGCCCTCGCGCAGCTCGGGGTAGCGCGTCATCAGGAGGTGGCCGACCACCAGATCGAGCACCGCGTCGCCGAGGTACTCGAGCCGTTCGTTGTCGCCGCCCGTGATCTCGGGGTGCTCGTTCACCCACGAGGTGTGACGCAGCGCCAGCTCGAGCGTCGCGCGCTCGCGGAACCGGTAGCCGAGGACGACCTCGAGCGCTTCCAGATCGGTGCTGGCGTTCACCGCCGCACCATAGCAAATCGCCCGCGGGTCCCGGGCTCCGGTACGATGCAACGCGGTGGAGACGCTCCCACGCTTCGGCCGCTATCACGTCCTGGGCCCGATCGCCCGCGGCGGGATGGCGGAGGTGTTCCGGGTGAAGACCGTCGGCCTGGCCGGCTTCGAGAAGGTCCAGGCGCTCAAGCGCATCGCGCCCGCGCAGTCGCAGGAGCCGCGCTTCATCCGGTCGTTCATCGACGAGGCCCGCATCGTCGTCCAGCTGACCCACAAGAACGTCGTGCAGGTGTTCGACTTCGGCGAGGTCGACGGCGTCCTGTACCTGACGATGGAGCTGATCGACGGCTGCGATCTGCGCACCGGGCTCGATCGATCGCGCGCGGTCGGGCTCGGCCTGCCGACCGATCTCGCGGCCCACGTCATCGCCGAGCTCGGCATCGGGCTCGACTACGCGCACCGCAAGGCCGACGCCAGCG
>JAYTAJ010000022.1:0-2232 GCA_043737575.1 Myxococcales bacterium
TGGACATCGATGGCGTGGTCGGCCTGATCCGGAACGCCGATGGCCATCGTGCCGCGTCGGTGGCGGGCACGATGGCGATGGCGATGGGGTCTGCCGTCAGAACGGCCAGTGGCGATCCTCCGGAGCCAGATGACGCGCGACGTGGCGGCGGTGGGCGTCGATGGTCGCCAGCAGTTGCGCGCAGCGTTCGACGAGCGTGCCGGCGGTGGCGCTCTCGACGGAGTCGCCGGGTCGCGGATCGCGGTGGAGCTCCGGGTAACTCTCGATCAGGGCGCGCATCGCGATCTCGACGACGGCTTCGAGGGCGGCGAGCCCGGCGAGCTGGTGCCTGGCGTTGGTCGCGGTCACCGATCGCGCTCCCGCGTGTCGGCCTCGATCACGCGGGCGACGACGTCGCGCTCGACGAGCTTGCGCTTCTTCTTGGCGGTCTCCCGGAGGGCGGCGGCGGCGAGGCGATCGAGATCGCGCATGCCGCCTGCGGTCGCTTCGTGTAGGAGGGCGGCGGCGTCGGTGGCGAAGAGCTCGCGATCGCAGCCGGCGTGGCGAAGGCGGAGGCGGAGGTACTCGGCAGTGTCGTCGGGGGTGAGGGGCTCGATCTCGAGGCGGTGATGAAGGCGCGAGTAGAGCGAGCGGTTACGGCGAAGAGCGAGGCGGTCGCGAAGCTCGGGGAGACCGACGAGCACGAGGGAGAGCAGCGCGCGGCTGTCCCACTGGTAGTTGAGCAGGATGTGGAGATGGTCGAGCGTGTCCTGGTGCAGGAGGTGGGCCTCGTCGAGGAGGAAGACGGGATGAATGCGCTCGCGGGCGAGCTCCTCGACGTGCGTCGATACGGCGTAGAAGAAGTTGCCGGCGGTGGCGACCGGCGCCAGGCCGAGCGCGAGGCAGAGCTGGCGGTAGAAGTCGCGGCGGCCGAGGGTGGCGTTGTGGGAGTAGGTCAGGCGGTAGCCGGCGGCGGCGACGCGGTGGCGGAGCGCGCGCAGGACGCAGGTCTTGCCGACGCCGGGTTCGCCGACGAGCACCACCGAGGCGCGCTCGGTGAGCGCGTCGAGGAGGCCGTCGGCGACGGCCTGCTTGGAGGTGGGCAGCCAGAGGTCGGCGTCGGCGATCTCCTTGGAGAACGGCGGCTCCTTGAGCCCGAAGCATTCGAGGTAGGTCACGGCTTCTCCTTGCGGTGGCGAGCGGGACGGCCGGCGGTCTTGTCGAGCAGCGCGCCGGCGGGATCGAACGGGATGGTCGGCGTCGGGGCCTCGCCGCGGCGGCGGCGACGGGTGCGCGACGCCGCGACGGGATCAGCGGGACGCATCGCGTAGCGGTGACCGTCGTGGAGCGCGACCGGATCGCCGGCGAGGCCGGCGTGGGCGGCGACGACGGTGACGACGCGGCCGGCCAGGAAGCCCTGGTCGAGCTGCCAGACGCGGCCGTCGAGATCGACGGTGCCGTCCTTGCGGACGCGGCGTCGGCGGTGGACGGTGAGCGCGGCGGCGAGCGCCGGCTCGTCGACGGCGCGGCAGCTCGCGCTGGCCCACGCCTCGGCCGGGGTCTTGCCGAGGAGACCGCCATGCGGCGCGCGGTGGTAGTGCTCGTCGAGGAACGCGCCGAGGCGCACCTGCACGTCGTGCAGCGAGGTCAGGCCACCGAGGTGGTCGAGGCAGCCGGCGCGCAGCGTGCGCCAGAACCGCTCCATCTTGCCGCGGGCCGGCGCGTCGTAGGGCCGAGCGTGGACCAGCGTGATGCCGAGGCGCTCGCAGCACAGCCGCAGCGCCACGCCGGAGTAGGTGCTGCCGTTGTCGAGATAGATCCCGTCGGGCGCGCCGTGGCGGCGCAGCGTGGCCAGCAGCAGGTCGAGCATGTCGGCCTCGCGCTCGGTGTGATGGGCCTCGAGCGCGACCACGTAGCGCGAGGCGTCGTCGAGCATCGCGTGGATGCGCAGCGGCTTGGTCGTCGTGCCGATGCGCAGCGTCGGGCCGTGGCAAACGTCGCCGTGCCACAGCGCGCCGGCGTGATCGGCCTGCCAGCGCAGCCGGGTGTGGCCGTCGGGGCGCACGCCGCGCTCAAGCCCGGCGTCGCGGTAGAGACGCGCCACCGTCGTCGCCGACACCACGTCGGCGGCGAGTCGCCCGTCGGCGACCAGCGTGCGCAGGATCAGCGGCACCGACGCGGTCGGGTGCTCGCGCCGGATCTCGAGCAACAGCTCACGCTGCTCGGGCGTCAGCTCGCGGGCACGACCGCGAT
>JAYTAJ010000023.1:0-2231 GCA_043737575.1 Myxococcales bacterium
GCGATCGCCAGCGTGTGCAGCGCGGCGGCGTAGGCCTGCGCGAGCGCACGATCGGTGTGCAGCGTGTCCACGCCGGCATCGTACCAGCGCCCCGGCCCACAGCGTTTGCGATTCGATCGGCGATGCGCAACTCTCCGCGCACATGTCCACCGCCGCCCGCGCCGCGCTCGTCGCTGTCGCCCTGATCGCCTGCGGCAAGGGCGGCGGCGAGCCCGCCGCCCAGCCGGCCGCGCCGCCGCCGCCGCCGCCGGCCATCGATCCGCTGCGCACCGCGGTGGTGACCGAGGTCGCGGCCAGCGCCCGCGCGCTCGACGCGCCCGCGGGTCCGCTGGTGGTCGCCACCGCGACGGCGCTCGCGGTCGACGGCGGGTCGATGGCGGCGATCACCGCGGGCCACGTCGACGCGCTGGCGCTCGACGCCAGCCAGCGCCGCATCGAGCCGCTGGCCGCGTGGGCCGAGGGCTGGAGCAAGACCCGCCCGGCGGGCGCCTGGGTCCGCGTCGCGGTCGCGCCGACGCTCGCGGCCGCGGTGGTGGTGCAGGTGATCGACTCGTTCGCGGCGAGCGGGCACCGCGACTTCGCGCTGATCGTCCGGACCCCGGATGGTCCGGGCTCGCTGGCGGTACACCCGGCGGAGCCCTTGGCGCCGCCGGCCGATCCCGACACCTCGGCGGTCGGGATGGTGCTCACACGCCGCCCTGGCGCTGATCTGGACCAGCAGATCGCAGCGGCACGCGGCGACGGCGCGGCGGTGGCGATCGGCGGCGCCAGTGGCCGCGGATCGCGCGGCGACGGCGATCCGCGGGTCGCGACCGGCGGTGGGCCGCTCGCTGGCACCGGCTCGCCCGGCACCGTCGACGCGCCGTCGACGCCGCTCGGTCGGATCACGGTGCGCGGCGGCCGCGCCGTCGACGACAGCTCGCTCACCCTCGCCGCGGTGCAGTCGAAGCTCCTCAGCGCCTACCTGCCCTCGCTCAAGCGCTGCTACCGAGAGCGGCTGAAGGTCGAGCCCGACGCCCGCGGCACGATCGCGCTCGGGTTCACCGTCAACGACACCGGCCGGGTGTCTCCCGCGCGCGCGCCGTCGACGATCGCCGACGTCGGCTCGTGCGTCGAGAGCCACATGGCGATCTGGCGGTTCCCGATCCCGAAGGACGTCGACGGCGAGCCGACCACCGCGGCGTTCCACGTCGACCTCCAGCTCGTCCCCGACTGATCACTCGATCGCGGTGGCCCAGATCGCATCGGTCGCCTGGACGTCGTCGCCGTAGCCGCCGATGACGACGAGCTCGCCCGCGACCAGCGTGGCGGTGCCGTAGTAGCTGGCGCGGCCGACCGCGGCGATCGTCCGCGTCGCGCCGTCGGGATCGAGCCGCTCGATCGTCGCCGCGCCGCCCGCGATCACCGCGGTGCCGTCGGGCAGCGCGATCACCGCGTGGGGCAGCTTGAAGCGCCGATGCGCGAGCCGCGGTCCGGGCGTGAAGCGCCGCGTCGTCGGATCGTACAGCTCGGTCGAGTCGTAGATGCCGCGCCAGTCGCGGGTGTCGGAGCCGCCGATCACCAGCACGCGGCCGTCGGCGAGGCGGACCGCGGCGTGCTTGTAGCGCGCGGTCGCCATCGCGCCCGTCGACGTGAACGTCTGCGTCTGCGGATCGTAGAGCTCGGCCGACGCGAGCACCGCGTCGGATCCGGCGGCGCCTCCGATCACGAGCACGGTGCCGTCGGCGAGCGGCGTCGCGGTGTGGCCCATGCGCGCGGCGCCCATCGCCGCGTCGGGCGTGAAGCGCTGGGTCGCCGCGTCGTACCGCTCGGTGGTCGCGCTCGGCGCGTCGTCGTCGCCACCACCCGCGATCAGCACGCTGCCATCGGCGAGCACGGTGGTCGTCGCGCCGCCGCGATCACCGGCCAGCGCCCCGACCGCCGCGAAGCGACGCGCGATCGGATCGTAGCGCTCGGCCGATCGCAGCAGGCCGTCGTCGTTCCACCCGCCCGCGATCAAGATCGACCCATCGGCCAGCTCGGCCGCGAGGTGCCCGGCGCGGGCGTGGACCAGGGCCGGCCCCGCGGCGACGCGCCCGGTCGCGGGATCGACCCGCTCGGTCGTGCCCGAGTACCGCTCGGTGCGGCCATCGGCAGCCTTGCGAAACCCACCGATGACCAGCAGCGTCCCGTCGGCGAGCAGCGTGGTCGAGTGACTGGCGCGCGGTTCGGCGAGGTGGGCCCGCGGTTGC
>JAYTAJ010000024.1:0-2231 GCA_043737575.1 Myxococcales bacterium
GCGACCGCGGTGCGATCACCGTCGTCGCGCTGCAGCTGCACCAGGCCCTCGACCACCAGGAAGATCGCGAGCGCGCGATCGCCGGGGTCGTAGATCCGCGCGCCGCGCGCGAACCGCTCGAGGCGGGTGGCGTCGAGCAGGAGCTCGGTGTCGATCTCGCCGAGCTCGCGGCCGAGCGCGGTCTGGCCGATCAGATCGCGGGCCGCGGCGCGCTGGACGTAGCGACCCTCGCGCTCGCCCGCGGTGCCGGTCCGCGCCAGCGCTCGCTGCACCACCGCGATCGGCACCTCGTCGATCGTCGTCGTTGCGGTCGCGACCGCGGTGGCGCGCCGCGGCAGCCCGGGCAGGAGCGCCTCGTCGCCGAACGAGTCGCCGGGCCCGGCGACCCGCACCACCGAGGCGGCGACGTCGCCGCGGCGGATCGCGCGCAGCTCGATCGCGCCGGTCGCGACCACGAACAGCGAGTCGGCGGCGTCGCCGTCGCGGTACACCAGCTCGCCGACGTCGCGGCGGGTCCGGATCGCGGCGGCGCGGATCGCGGCGCGGCCGAGCTCGTCGACGCCCCGCAGCAGCGCCGCGTCGGTGGCGGTCACGGGATCACCGCGCGGGTCGCGGCGATCTCGACCAGGTCGAGGCGCGACAGCACGTCGACGTCGATCAACGGGCCGCCGGCGCGGTTGCCGATCCGCGCTTGCTCGCGCTCGTAGTCGGCGAAGGCGCGCAGGAGGTACGGCGGGAACGCGCGGAACATCAGCCGCGCCTCGACGGTGTAGGGACCGGGGCCGACGGCGTCGAGCTCGAAGATCGAGCGGCGTGGCGCCCGCGGCGGCAGCGACCGGGTGTCGACGATGGCGTCGGGGCCGCGGACGACGCCGCGGGTCGCGTCGAGGGCGCCGACCGGGAAGTACACCTCGAGGAAGCGATGCTCGCCGCGCAGGTTCGAGCCGCACGCGCCGGTGTCCTGATCGTAGTCGCCGTCGACGAAGCGATCGGCGCGGCGCGCCTCCTGGCCGGGCCGCGGCTGACACGCGCCGTCGGCGTCGATGGTGCCGATGCAGCGCACGCAGCGCAGGAAGCCGTTCTGGAAGTTGACGAGGCCGCGGCCACGCTGCTCGCCGCCGTCGGTGCCCGGCGTGGTGATCCAGCGCGGCACGTCGGGGCCGTCGGCGACGTCGGCGCCGAACAGCCCGAGCGGGCGGCCGAGGCGATCGACGTTGCGATCGGAGGTGCCGACGCGCACGAAGATCTTGTCGCGCAGATCCTCATCGGCGCGATCGACCCGGCCGGTCTCGTAGACCAGCGCGCCGCTGGCGTCGGTGACGCGCAGGTGGATCCAGATCTCGCGCTCCTGGCTGAAGCCGGCGGGCACGCGGTGACCGGCGCCGATGTTCTCGACGACGACCGGGATCGCGAGGCGGTTGCCCTGGCGGGTCGGCGGCTCGAGCGCGAAGCGGAACGTCGCCGCGAGCAGCAGGTCGCGGCGGCGCCGCGCGCCGACCGGCACGCCCGCGAGATCGAGCGTCGGATCGTCGACCGCGGCGGGATCGAAGTCGCGGCCGAGCGGCACGTCGACGCCGGTGAAGTAGTGCTGGGCGTGCCCCGTTGCGCCCGCGCCCGCGCTGCTGCGGGTCCCGGGCGCGACCGCGCGCGGCCGCGTGCCCGGCGGACACGCGCGGCCGGCGAGGCCGTCGATCGGCGGGCCGGGTTCGCACACGGCGGGGAACTCGCTCATGTGGCAGTCCTGGCACGACGCCGGGGCGCGGCCCGCGCGCAGCTCGTCGTCGCGCCACGCGATCCACTCGCTGTACGCGTTGCGCAGCCGCTTGAACGTCTCGCCGCGATCGGGACCGGCGATCGCGTCGGTGCCGAACAGCCGCACGTCGTGGCACGCGCCGCACATCTGGCTCGACGCGAGGTAGCGGCGCGCCGTCGGGGCCGGCCGGCGGTGCGCGCCGCCCGCCACCCAGTCGCCGGTCGCGAGCAGCGCGCCGGGCTCGAGGAGGTAGCCGCTGTTGGCGATGCCGGGTTGGCCGCGCTCGTCCTCGGGACGCATGGCGTGACGCTGGCCGGTCTCGGGCGAGATCCACGACGGGTTGCCCTCGTACACGCCGCGGGCTTCGTTGCCGGGACGCACCGGGCCGGTCATCTGGTGGCACACGACGCAGCCGATGCCCTCGAGCGCGGCCGGCGGCAACAGATCGATGAGCGGCCGCCGCGACGCTGACACCGCG
>JAYTAJ010000025.1:0-5182 GCA_043737575.1 Myxococcales bacterium
TGGTCGCGCGATTCACCCGCTCGAGCAGCGCGCGCGCGGTCGCGAGATCGTCGCACTCGGCGCGCGCCAGCACGTCGAGCACGAGGAGGATCAGCTCCAGATCATCCTGGCCCTCGCCGCGGATCGCCGCGGTCGCGTCGGCGACGCAGCCGATGCTCGACGCGAAGTCCTCGGGGATGAGATGCGACAGCGCCATCGACCAGCCCCAGCGCGCGCGCTCACGCGGCGTCACCGCGGGGTGATCGGCGATCGCCGCCGACAGCACCGCGCGGGCGTCGTCGCCGTGGCCGCGCAGCCCCGAGATATCGGCGAGCTCGAGCGCGACCTGGAACCGCTCGGCGGGCGTGTCGGCTTGATCGCGGGCCTGGCGGAACAGCGCCTCGGCCTCGGTCAGGCGACCGCGCCGCTGCGCCACCTCGCCCGCGAGCCGCAGGCCGCGCAGCGACACCCGCGCCGCGGCGCTCACGCGCGCCAGCACGTCGGCGGCCTCGGCGATGAGCGATCGCCGCACCAGGACTCGCGCGAGCATGATGCCGATGCCGTCGCGGGCGTCGTCGACCGCGTCGGCCAGCGCGCGCAAGGTCTCGACCAGCAGGTGATCGAGCCCGGCCGCGGCGATGACGCGGTAGTGCGCCTCGCAGCGATCCCACGCGTCGTCGACGTCGCCGGCCGCGGCGAGGTGGTGGATCGCCTCGACCAGGTAGCCGGCGTCGGTCGGGGACGCCGAGCGGGTGCCGTCACCGGCGTGGGCGAGGTGCAGCTCGGCGAGCTGACGGTGCGCCGCGCTGCGCTCGCGGCGGCTCGCGACCCGCAGCACCGCGTCGCGCACCAGATCGTGGATCAGCGCGGTGCCGCGGCCGACGTCGACCAGGAGCTGCCGGCCGAGCTCGCGCAGCAGCGCCGCCGCCTGACCGTCGCCCTCGACCGGACCCCCGAGCAGCTGGGCGTCGCCGGTCGACAACCGACCGCGGCTGGTCGCGAGCGCGAGCAGCAGCGCGCGGGCATCGGGCGCGAGCACGCGCACGGTGTCGTCGAGCCCGCCCTCGGCGCTGGCGTCGCCCGCGACCTCGCGCAGGACGAAGAACGGGCTGCCGCCCGAGCGCGCGAACACCGGCCCCGGATCCGGCGCGGGCACGCCGAGGCGGCTCGACAGCTGCTTCACCAGATCCGCCGTCGCCCCGGCGTCGAGCGGACCGATCCGGTGCACGACCGGCGGCGGCGCCTCGGGCGGCAGCGCCAGCTCGACGCGCGACGCCGCGAGGATGCGGCTCACCCGGACGTGGCGCGACAGGTAGCCGAGCATCTCCGCCGCGTCGGCGACCGACAGGTGGTGCAGATCGTCGAGGAAGACCAGCGTCGGATGCGCCTCGAGCGCGGCCGCGATGTCGGCCAGATCGTCGGCCGCCGACGCGCCCGTGGTCGCGAAGCTGATGCGGCGGCGGCGGGCGCCGAGCTGCGACTTCAGCGCCGCCGCGAGGTGCGCGCCGCCCATGCCCGGGCGGGCCGCCAGCACCAGCGCGAACGCGTCGCTCCAGCGCGGCTGTCGCTGCGCCTCCTCGACCAGCTTGTAGACCAGCTCGCTCTTGCCGACGCCGCCGACGCCGTAGATGAGGTGCAAGGTCTCGCTGTCGAGCAGTTGCACCGCGCGCGCCAGCTCGGCGTCGCGCCCGACCCAGGTCGCGACCGCGCGCGGGAACGGCGGGATCGCCGGCGGTGGGACGGTGCGGCGTCGAGAGAGGCGCTCGCTCACGGCGCGAGCTTATCCGAGTCGCACCGGCTTGGGGGCCTCGCTACCGCTTGAGTCGCGCGACCGCCGCGGTGAGCGCGCGCTGGCCGTCGTCGGAGAACCAGGTGTCGAGCCAGAGATCGACGTCGTCGCGCGATCGGCCGCCGGCCGCGACCGCAGGCGCGCGCAGCGCCGCCTTGATCTGCGCGAACGCGATCGGGCTGCCCGCCGCGAGCGTCTCGGCGCGCGCCAGCGCCCGGGCCTCGAGCTCGTCGGGCGCGACCACCAGGTCGATCAGCCCCAGCCGCAGCGCCTCGGTCGGCGCGACCAGGCGACCCTCGAGCGCGATCGGCACCAGCGACGACGCCGGCACCTGGGCCCGCAGGCTCTCGAGGACGTGGGGCGGCAGGCCCAGGCCGATCGCGACCTCGTTGAGGCCGAGCTTGATCGACGGCGTCGCCGCCGCGACCCGGACGTCGGCCTGCAGCGCGAGCACGCAGCCGCCCGCGATCGCGTGGCCGTTGATCGCGGCGATCACCGGGACCGGCACCGTGAACAGGCGGCGCATCACGTGCTCGAAGTCGTGGATGAAGCGCGCCATCGCGTCGCGCGGCAGCGCCAGCAGCGCCGGTAGATCGAGCCCGGCCGAGAAGATCGTGCCGCGGCCGGTGATCACCAGCGCCCGCGGCGGCGCCGCGGTCAGCTCGTCGAGCCGCGCGCTCAGCGCCGCGACGAACGGCAGGCCGATGGCGTTGGCCTTGCCGTGCTCGAGGCGGAGGACGGCGACGCCGGACGGCGGAGATCGATCGAGGCGCATCGCGGTCACTCTAACGTGAAGCGCAGCGTGCGGGTGCGGCCGCCGCGGATCAGCGCCACCGTCACCGTGGTGCCCGGCTCGAGCGCGCTGGCCCGAGCCGCGAGCCCGGTCGCCGACGTGATCGTGACGCCGTCGACGGTCTGCAGCCAGTCGCCCTCGCGCAGCCCGAGCGCGAGCAGCGGCGACTGCGCGCCGATCGACGTCAGGCGCAGCCCGGTGATCGCGCCCGCGCTCATCGTCGTCGTCATGCGATCGGTCGCGAACGGCAGGCCGCCCGACTGCACCAGCTGCTCGCGCACCCGCGACGGCACCCGGAGCTCGCCGCCCTGGCACCGCAGCCGCCACGCCGCCGCCACCGCGTCGGGCGGACACGGCGCGCGATCGGAGCGATCGGCGCCGAGCGCGAGCGCGGTCGCGAGCAGCGAGGCCGCGGTGCCACCGAGCTCGCCCGCGAGCCGCAGCCGCAACGTCAGCGCCGCGTCGCCGCGCATCGGCCCGTCGACGTCGAGGGCGTCGATCGCCGGCCAGGCGCCGCCCATGCGCTCGGCATCGAGATCGCCGCGCCAGCGATCGAGCCGGGCCCGCGCGCCCTCGGCGGCGTCGGGCGAGTCGAAGCGGATCACCGCGGTGGCGTCGACGCCGTCGCGCGGATCGAGCGAGAAGTCGGCGTGGGCGATGATGCCCGCCGACAGCTGGTGCTCGACCAGACCGCGGATCGCCAGGCCCGGCAGCCGGCCCCAGCGGCCGCGGCGCAGGCGATCGTCGAAGAAGCCGTCGACGTCGCGGGTGCGCGGCGGCAGATCGCGCGACCAGATCGCCACCGCGCCGTGAGCCGCGAGGTCGGGACAGGCGGCGTCGACGCCGCCGGGGATCGCGATCAGCCAGCCGTCCGCGGGCAGCTCGTGGCTCCACGCGATCACCACCCGCGGCGCGGCCCGGGCCCGCGCGACCACGCAGTCGGGCACCGCGATCCGCCGCGCCTGGGCGATCGCGAGCGACGCGGCCCAGGTGGCGGCCAGCTCGGCGGGCCGCACCATCACCACCACGTCGGCCTCGATCGGGATGCGATCGAGGATCGAGCCGTCGTCGGTGCGGCGGTTGCGGCACCCCGTCGCGGCCAGCGCCGCCACCGCGATCAGCGCGGCGCGCGCGACGGCGACAGCGGCGCGAGATCGACGGGGCGGGAGCATCGCGTCAGATCACGCTAGCTCGGAACCCGCGCCGCGCCATCGGTCACTGGATCGCCTGGCCCAGGCGACGCCAGCGGATGCCGTCGGCGCCCCGCGACATCCAGATCGATCCGACCGTGCCCTTGACGTTGCCGCGCGGCACCGGTCCCCAGAACCGCGAGTCGTTGCTGTTGCAGCGGTTGTCGCCCATCACGAAGACGTGGCCCGCGGGCACCGTCAGGACCGGGAAGTCGCACCGCGGCTGATGGCCCCCGACGACGACCGTGGCCGAGCGGCGGTTGATCGACTCCTTCGCGCAGGTGGTCGCGACCGGACGCCACGCGCCGTCGGGCCCGTCGCGCTCGTCGAAGCTGCAGGGGAACGGCGCGGTGCGCGACACCGGCCGCTCGTTGTAGATCAAGACGCCGTCGGTGACCGCGATGCGATCGCCGGGCCCCGCGACCACGCGCATCACGAAGTCGACGTCCGGGTTGGGCGGATGCCGGAACACGATCACGTCGCCGACCGCGGCGTCGGTCGCGCGCTTGTCGACGAAGAAGTAGTCGTCGACCAGGAGCGTCGGCGCCATCGCGCTGGCCGGCACCCGCATCGCCTCGACGAAGTACATCCGCACCACCACCGCGACCGCGATCATGCCGACGACCAGGCCGATCACCAGCGCCGCCAGCTTGACCACCGCGATCGGCTCGCCGCGCGGCGCCAGCGCCGCGTCGAGCGGCACGACGACGAACCGCGCCAGCAGCGTGACCGGCAGCCCGAACGTGCCCGTCGACGGCAGCGCCGCGAACAGGATCGCGAGCACGCCGAACCACGCCAGCCCGCGCAGCGCCTGACCGCGCAGCGCGTGGCCGACCCCCGGCACCACCACCGACAACAGCCCCGCGGTGATCCGGTACCCGAGCGCTTCTGGCTGATTCATCGCCACCTCGGGCTCAGCATAGCCCAGCGCCGCACCCGATCGGCGGCTGGCGCGGATCGCGCTACGCTGCGCCGATGGACTCCACCCGCGTGCGCACGATCCTCGCGCAGAGCCCGACCATCGCGGTGCTGGGCATCCACCACGATCCGTCGCGGCCGGCGAACTACGTCCCGGCGTACCTCCACGAGCAGGGCTACCGCATCCTCGGCGTCAACCCGGCGCTGGCCGGCACCGAGCTGTTCGGCGAGGAGGTGGTCGCGAGCCTGGCCGACCTCGACGAGCCGATCGATCTGGTCGACGTGTTCCGCCGCCCCGAGGCGCTGCCCGGTCACCTCGACGAGCTGGCGGCGTCGTCGGCGCCGGTCATCTGGTTCCAGCTCGGCATCCGCAACGACCTGGTCGCCGACGCGCTGATCGCGGCCGGCAAGGAGGTCGTGCAAGATCGCTGCACCCTCGCCGACCATCGCCGCCTGGGCCTGCCGCGGATCACGGGACGGCCGCGGTGATCACGGTCCTGCTCGGCACCGCCG
>JAYTAJ010000026.1:0-2231 GCA_043737575.1 Myxococcales bacterium
GCGCTGCTCGCGCTCGAGGAGACCAACCGCAGCCTCCTGCGCTGGTGGATCTGGAACGACGCGACCTGGAAGCTGGCGGCCGAGGACGTCACCGCGACCAAGCAGGAGTTCGAGGCGTCGGCCGCGGCGTTGATCGCGGCGCTCGACGGGCCGGCCAAGGCAGCGGCCGCGGCGCGCGAGCAGGCGCTGGTGCAGCGCGGCTTCGGCGCCGACCTCGCGGCCAAGCTGGTGCGGGTGTCGGTGCTGCGCGAGGGCTTCGCGGTGATCGCCGCGGGCCGCGACGCCAAGCTGCCGCTCGCCAAGGTCGCGGCGCTGTTCCAGCGGGTCGGCCGCGAGCTCCACGTCGACACCTTCGACGAGCTGCTCGCCGCCCAGGTGCCGTCGAACGTGTGGGAGCGCCGCTTCCTCAGCTCGCTCGAGCGCGAGGCGTCGGCGATCCGCCAGCTCGGCGTGGCGAAGCTGGCCGGCAACCCCGGCTACGTCGAGCAGCACCGCGAGCTGATCGATCGCATCGCCGACTCGCTGCGCATGGTGAAGCAGCTCGGTGGCCACGGCCTGGTGCCGATGTACCTGATCCTCGAGGACTACCGCACGCCGTGGTGACCGGGCCGCGCGCGGGCGCGGTGGCAGGAATCGCGCGGTGATTGGCAGCGCGGCGGCGGCGACGACGGCTACGGTCGTCGCATGGTCGAGCTCGTCGCGTTGCTGGTCCTGATCGGATCGACGGTGGTCGCGGTGCTGGGCGTGCCGCTCGGGTCGTGGACGCTCGATCCGTGTCACGTCGCGACCGTCGGTGCGATCGCGACCACCGCGGCGTTGATCGTCAGCCGCGGGCTCGGCGATCGCGGCGCGCGCCACGAGCCGCTGATCGCGGCCGGGTTCCTGACGGCGATGCCGCTCGTCTACGTCGCGACGGCGCTGCTCGTCGGCGCGTCGCCGCGGGTGGTGGCGATCGAGCTCGGCGCGGTGCCGCTGTACGGCGCGCTGGCGTGGCTCGGGCTGCGGCGCTCGCCGTGGCTGCTCGCGATCGGGATCGCGGCGCACGGCGTGGCGTGGGACGCGTGGCACCTGGGCGATCCGACGGTGGTGCCGCACTGGTACGCGCGCGGCTGCCTCGTGCTCGACGTCGCGCTCGGGCTGTACCTGGTCGCGCGGGTGCGGCGGTGGCGAGCGATCGCGCCGCACATGGTAGCCTGGCGCCCCTGGTGTCTCGGCCCCGATCGATCGGTCTGCTGATCGCCACCGCGCTCGTGGTGATCGCGGCGGTGCTGGTGCTGCGGTCGCGGCGATCGGGCGGCGACGACGATCGCGAGCGCGGCGCGTCGCCGACGACGGGCGTGGGCGTCGCCGCCGATCGCGCGGGGCCACGGCCGAGCGCGGGCCGCGGCGACGGTGGCCTCGGCGACGGCGCGCCCGCCGCCGAGGAGCTGCCCCCGATCTCGCGCGACCAGCGCCTCGCGCTGCACCGCCGGCTGTTCGAGGAGTACTTCTGTCCGACCGTCTCGGCGGCGCGGTGCGACGCGCTGCGGCCGCTGGTCGACGCGTGCCGATCCAACGACGCCGCGGCGTGCGTGCGCGCCGCCGAGCTGTTGCTCCAGCCGCCGCGCATGCCCGACCGCGCGATGCTGTACCTGCGGATCGGGTGTGAGGCCAACGACGCGACGGCGTGCGCGCGCCAGCAGCAGCTGCGCGACTGGATGCAGGCCGCGGTCGATCACAGCTTCGCGGTCGCCGATGGCGAGCCGGTGACCGCCAACGCCGCCGCCGCCGCGTGCGCCGACGGCGCGGCCGACGCGTGCTGGTTCCAGTCGTACTACGGCACCGCCGAGGGTCAGCCCTTCGATCTCGAGGTCGGCTGGCGCGCGTGCAACGGCGGCGTCGCCCGCACCTGCCTCCACGTCGCCCGCGCCGCGCCCGACCCCGCGACCGCGGTGCGGGCCCTCGAGATCGGCTGCGGCCACGGCGACGTGACGGTGTGCCGCGCGCTGCACAGCGTGCTGGTCGGCGACGGCATCTGCTGCGTGGTCCCGATCCCGGTCGATCCACTCGATCGCAACAACGGCATCCCGTGCCCCGCGCCCGATCCGACCCGCGCCGCCACGGTCGCCGCGCGCATCGTCGAGCTCACCGGCAAGCCGTTCGTGCCGCGCCCGGTCCCGCCCGACGACGACGACGGCGCGCCCGAGCTGTAGCGATCAGCGCAGGTGGTGCGCCAAGAACGCGAGCAGCTC
>JAYTAJ010000027.1:0-2229 GCA_043737575.1 Myxococcales bacterium
TCCGGATCAGCTTGGCGCCGTCGACCCGCGGCAGATCCATCGCGCTCACCACCAGCACGCCCGCGAGCGCGGCCAGGGTCGCCGACACCGCGAGGCGGAAGAACAACGACGGCCAGAACGTCGGGTTGAAGAAGCCGGCCCACAGGTCGCGGCTGTCGAGCCACGCGCCCGGGGTGAGCTGCCACGCCAGGATGCCGTTGATCCAGAACAGGCTGCCGATCGCGGCGCCGGTGTAGAGCGCGAGCAGCTTCAAGCGCACCGCGTCGGGCAGGCGGGCGCCGAGCCGATAGAAGGTGTAGCCGGCGATGACCTCGACGAAGAAGAACACCCACTCGATCGCCCAGATCCAGTGGAACTCGTCGACCATGAGGCCGATCGTGCGGGCGCTGACCTGGATCGTCGTGAACCACATCGCGACGCCGGTGAGCGCGCCGAGGACGAAGCTGACCAGCACCAGCATCGGGAAGAAGCTGGCGATGAAGCGCCGCGCCAGCTCGTCGCCGCGCCCGGCGCGCCACTGCAGGTAGGTCAGCAGCATGCCGCCGCCGATCGCGAACTGCGCGAGGAAGACGTGGAAGATGCCGACCGCGCCGATCACCATCCCGCGCATCGCTGGCCCGAAGTCGTGGACCGGGTAGTGCAGCAGGCCAGGGAGTGGATCGATCACGCGGGTGCGATGATGCCAGAGCCACGCGGCGCGTGCGGCGATGCGTCGCGGTCTCGAAGCGTCTCAGACCGGTGCGCTAAGGTCCGCGCGTGCAACAGTCCCTGTTCGGCGATCCGCCGCCGCCCCCGCCCCGCCCCGCGCCCAAGGTGGCGCCGCCCGTCGAGCCGGAGGCGCCCGTCGAGGCCTCGGCGCTGACCGCCGCCCTCGAGGCGGCGCTGGTGCGCGAGCTGCGCGCGACCTACGACTGGGAGAACCACGCGCGGTTCAAGAAGCGGCTGGTGGTGCCGGTCATCGTCCTGTCCGACGCCGCGACCCGGCTCGGACGATGGGTGAGCGACACGCGCACGCTGGAGCTGTCGCGCACGCTGGTGGTGGCGCGGCCGTGGCCCGAGGTCGTGAGCGTGCTGACCCACGAGATGGCGCATCAGTTCGTCGACGAGGTCCTGCAGATCCACGGCGAGACCGCCCATGGCGAGACCTTCCGCCAGCTGTGCGCGAACCTCGGCATCGATGGCCGCGCCGGCGGTGCGCCGATCGTCGCCGCCGACGCCGCCGCGGGCGATCGCGTGCTCGATCGGATCCGCAAGCTGCTCGCGCTGGCCGGCAGCCCGAACCAGCACGAGGCCGAGATCGCGATGCGCAAGGCCCACGAGCTGATGCTGCGCCACAACATCGAGGTCGCGAGCGCCCAGGGCCGCCTCGGCTACGACGTGCGCCACGTCGGCGATCCCAGCAAGCGCACCAGCAGCGTCGAGAGCGAGATCGCGAGCCTCCTGTCCGAGTTCTTCTTCGTGAAGGTCATCCAGCTGCCGGTCTACCTGCCGCGCGAGGGCCGCCGCGGCTCGGTGTTCGAGCTGACCGGTACGCCGCCCAACCTCGACATGGCGAGCCACGTCTACGCGTTTCTGTGCGCGACCGCGGAACGGCTGTGGCGCGACAACCGCGCCGACGTCCGCGTCCGCAGCGGCCGCGATCGCCTCGCGTACCAGGCCGGCGTGGTGCGCGGCTTTCGCGACAAGCTCGCCGCCGAGCGCGCCGAGCTCAAGGGCACCGGCCTCATCTGGATCGGCGACGCCGATCTCGACGACTACTACCACACCCGCAATCCCCGCATCAGCACCCGCAGCCGCACCGTCCGCGTCAACGGCGCCCACGCCGCGGGCCGCGAGGCCGGCCGCACGATCGTCCTGCACAAGCCGATCGAGCACGGCCCGAGCGGCGGGCCGCGCAAGCTCCTGCGCTGAAGATTCGAGCACCGCGAGAATCCGAAGTTTTGACCAAGGCTCTCATCACGGCGGCGCGCAGATCGACGCCGGCTGATCGGCGTAGGTGGCGTGACACGCGAGCAGCGCCGGGCAGTCGGCCGCGGCGCCGCCGCACGGCAGGTAGCAGCCGGTGAGGCCGGCGCTGACGCCGGGGACGTCGGTGATCGCGAGGCCGCAGCGGCCGTCGGCGTCGGCGTCGCACTCGCGATCGTCGAGGCAGGCGCGGGTGCAGAAGCCGTAGACCTGCTCGTGGCTCTCGGTGACGCAGATCGGCGCGTCGCCGGGACACCGGATCTC
>JAYTAJ010000028.1:0-2229 GCA_043737575.1 Myxococcales bacterium
GCCCAGACCCGATCGTGCAGCACCAGGTACTCCTGCGCGGTGGTGTAGCCGCTGACGCCGAAGTTGAGCATCTCGATCCGCTGGCCGGCGAGGGCGCCGCAGCTCGCGAGCTGGGCGCCGAGCACCGACCAGAACGCCTGATCGAGCGGCACCTGCAGCGCCTCGGCGTAGGAGTCGCCGAGCACCGCGATGCGGAACGTCCCGACCGGCTTGGCGCGGCGGTGCCCGACGTCGCGCATGCCGTGCTCGTTGACCGACACCCACGACTTGCCCTCGGCGGTGAACCAGCCGTCGGCGCCGGGGATGAGCACCATGCCGTAGCGGTGATCGGGGCGGTGGAAGATCGGGCTGCCGATCCCGATCACGCGCAGCGAGCACTCGGCGAGCAGGAACGAGATCGCGAGCCCGATGCCGATCGCGACGAGCTTCTTGCCGACCGTACGCGCGAGGCGTCGCGCGCGGCTGGTCGGAGGCGACGCAGCGGGCTCGTCCACCTGTCAGTTCGACTTGGGGGCAGCAGGCGCAGCGGGCGCGGCGGGCGCGGCGGGCGCGGCGTCGGCCGGCATGAGGCCCATCTGGGTCGCCATCGCCATCGAGTCGAAGAAGCGCCACAGCTGCTTCACCTTGCCGCCCTCGAACTTGGAGATCTCGGCGACGGTCATCTTCACGCTCTTGCCGGTCTTCTTCATCGGGCCCATGTCGCCGTCGTTGGTGCCGACGAAGGTCGCGATCTGCATGACGTAGTCGCCGGCGGCGAACGAGCTGACGGCCGTGATCTTGCCGTCGGAGAACGCGCCGAGGAACATCTTGGTGTTGCCCTCGATCTTGGCCTTGCCGACGGTGTCCTCGGGGCTCGCCTGATCGGACTCGATCGCGTCGTCGGCCCAGGTCGCCATCATCGCGGGCACGTCGTGCTTGTTGAAGTCCTCGTTGCCCTTCATCACCAGCGTCAGGTTGGCCTTCTCGGCGTCGCTGTTGGCGGCGATCGCGATGACCGGGGCGTCAGCGCCCTTCTCGATGACCGCGCGGCCGGGCTGCGGCGACATGCCGAGCTGGTGCGCCATGGTGTTGCCGTCCATGATCCAGGTCTCGTCGGCGATCAGGTTGGCGTCGTTGAACGTCGCGGTGTGGAAGACCAGCGCGCCGATCTTCTTGTTGGTCGGCGGCATCTCGCCCATCGGCGACTTCATCGCGGCCGAGTTGGTGCCCGTGGTCAGGTAGACGGCGGCGACCGTGCGGCCGTTGACGAGCACGATCTGCGGCGTCGCCTTGATGTCGGGGAAGGCGTTGCGGAAGTCGAACGACGCGCCGACGATCGCGTCAGCGTTCGTGCGCTCGTGCGCCGGGGTGTCGGGCCAGCGGCTGACCGCGTTGTCGGCGTACGCGGCGCGATACTTCGCCTTGTCGCCGGCGTTCCACGCGTCCCACGCCGCGACGTACGCCTTGGCGAGCGCGTCGCCGGTGAGCGGCGCCGCGACCGGCGGCTTGACCGGATCGGTCACGGGCGGCGGCGTCGGCGCCTTGTTGCTGCCCGTGGTGGGCGGCGCCTTGGTGGCGTCGGATTCCTTCTTCTTGCAGCCGCCCGCGAGGGCCAGCGCAGCGAGCGTCACGATCAGCGTCTTCTTGGTCATCATCGTCGCCTCCTGCCGCGGGTCTAACCCGCTGGCCACGGTCGGCGCAAGTGGTCGGGGATCGCTACGCCGCGGCGGCGCCGTCGCGGTCGAGCTCGGCGATCATGCCGTCGCCGGTCAGGCGATCGGCGGCGGCGCCGTGCGCGTACTTCATCAGGCCGACCTGGTCGTAGCGCGCGGCGATGCGCGGCGACAGCAGGCCGATCTCGCGGAGGTTGGGCACCAGGCGCGAGAACATGGTGTGACGGAACTCCTCCATGCCGGGGGCGCGGCCGATGAAGTCGCGCCACACCGACCGCGGCAGCGCGCCGGCGAACCACTCCTCGTAGACCTCGTAGCCCATGAAGCGGTTGCGCATGAGCAGCGCGACCTCGAAGGTCCAGTCCTCGCGCTCGCGCCGCTCGCGATCGTCGAGGTGCTTGGTGACGTGCTCGCGCAGCGCGAGGACGCCGTAGTGGACGTGGCGGGCCTCGTCCTGGATCACCATCTTCAGGAGGTGCCGCAGGAGCGGCTCGCGCGTGATCTTGTACAGCGTGCCGAACGCGCCGAGCGCGAGGCCCTCGACCATGATCTGCATGCCGAGGAACTTCATGTCCCA
>JAYTAJ010000029.1:0-2224 GCA_043737575.1 Myxococcales bacterium
GTCGAGGAGTGCCGCCAGCTCCACGCGCCCGAGCTGCGGGCCCGCGCGCTGATGGTGCGGTCGTGGCGCCGCATGAAGGCCGGCCACTTCTCCGACGCCGAGCGCGACGGCGCCGAGGCCCGCGATCTGGCGCGCGCCGGCGGCCTGCTCGAGATCGAGCTGCGCGTGGTCGCGAGCCAGGCGGCGATGCGCAGCGAGGCCGGCGATCTCGCCGGCTCGCATCAGCTCGCCGAGCAGGTGCTGGCGATGGCGCGCCGCCTCGGCGATCGCCGCCGCGAGGCGATCGCGCTCGCCAACCTCGGCGAGGGCCGCACCGAGGACGACGACGCCGCGCGCGGCCACGAGCTGTTGCGCGAGGCGCTGCTGATCTTCATCGACATCGGCGATCGCGCGTGCGAGGGCGACTGTCGCGTCAACGTCGGTCGCGCGCTGCTCGCGCTCGGCCGCGTGCCCGAGGCGATCGCGATGCTGACCGAAGGCGGCGCGATGTGCGCGCGGGCGTCGCGCCTCGAGTACGAGGGCATCGCCCGCATGCTGCTCGGCGAGGCCCACCGCCAGGCCCGTGATCTGGTCGCCGCCGCCGCCGACTTCACCCGCGCCGTCGAGCTGCTCGGCAAGATCGAGCTCAACACCCGCTGGCGAGCCGAGCTCGGCCTCGCCCGCACCCTCACCGAGCTGGGCCAGCGCGACCGCGCCCGCGATCACGCCGCCCGGGCCCGCGACCTCGTCGCCGCGCAGCGCGGTCACCTCGCCGCCGGCACCGCGACCACCAAGCTCGACGCCGCCCACGCCGCCGCCGCCGCGCTGCTCGAGTCCCTCGACGACACCGCGACCTGACCCGCCCGCCGCGGAGCATTGTGGCTTGTCCGGGCGAGCCTGTATCAGTTAGACTGATACTCATGCGCTCGGACGAGACCCTCACCCGCTTCGACGCCTTCCTCGCGTCGCGCGACCTGCGCCTCGAGGCGGTGGTCATCGGCGGCGCCGCGCTCAACCTGCTCGGCGTGGTCACGCGCCCGACCCGCGACTGCGACATCCTCCACCCCGCGCTGCCTCCGGCCATCGTCCGCGCCGCGCTCGACTTCGCCGCCGCCGCCCGCCGCCGTGGTGACGACCTCGACGACGACTGGCTGAACAACGGTCCCGCGTCACTCATCCGGGTGCTGCCGCCCGGCTGGGAGGCGCGGCTCGTCACCGTGTTCACGGGCACGGCGATCGTGCTGCGGTGCCTCGGCCGCGACGATCTCCTGCGCTCGAAGCTGTTCGCGCTGTGCGACCGCGGCCTCGATCTCCCCGACTGCATCGCGCTGGCGCCGACTGCCGCCGAGCTCGCCGCGCTCGCGCCCTGGGTCGCCGATCAGGATCTCAACCCCGACTGGCCGGCGCACGTCGGCTCGACCCTCGCCGATCTCGGGAGGCGGCTCGGCCATGGGGTTTAGCCGCGCGTTCGCCCCCGTCGCGCTGGCGGGCGCCGAGGCGATCACGGGCGCGATGGTGGGCATCGGCTTCGGGTTTGCCGCGCGCGCGGTGCGCGACGCGAACCTCGAGGACACGCTGCTGTTCGCGTCGCGCGAGGCGATGGTAGGCGACGACCTGCGCGTGCTGGCGGTGCTGACGACGTGGTTCGGCGTCCACGCGCCGTGGGTCAACGCCGATCGACTGACCCGCCTGGTGGCTGACGACGCGTCGCCGCGGGTACGGGCGCTGTGGGCCGCGCTCGCGCAGTGGCGAGGCAGCGATCGGCGGTTCGCGCGCCTCGCGAAGCTGCATCGCGGCCCGCGCGTCGACGTGCTCGCGACCGGCACCGACTTCCAGATCAAGCGCCACGGCGAGGATCCGCGCTTCGCCGACGGCGCGCTGCGCGTGCCCGCCAACCTCTTGCGCGATCGCGCCGCCGACGTCCTCGACTCGACCGCGCTCGCGCGACGCCATCGCGCCTATCGCCACCGCGTGATGATGGGCCCGAGCTACCGCGCGGACATGTGGGCCGCGCTCGACGCCGATCCGTCGCTGTCGGCCGCCGCGCTCGCCCGCGCGACCCACGGCTCGTTCGCGACCGCGTGGCATGTCCGCCGCGACTTCGCGCTGCTCGCGACCCGCGCGCGCCGCGCCTGATGGTCGCGACAACCGAAACCCGGTCAGAGGGGCGTGATAGTCGAGGGCGTGGTCGCGATCGCAGCGCAGGCTTCGCATCTTCCGACGCCCATCGTGATCGAGGGCGCGA
>JAYTAJ010000030.1:0-5167 GCA_043737575.1 Myxococcales bacterium
CTCGGCGTGCTCAACAAGCGCGACCAGCTCAGCGACGCCGACGTCGCCGAGGTCACGACCTACGTCGCCGCGCAGCTCGACGATCGGGTCGAGACCATCGTGCCGTTCTCGGCCCGCGCCGCCCTCGCGTGGAAGCGCGGCGGCAGCAAGGGCCCCGACGACGGCGGCTGGACCGCGCTGGCCGCGGCGCTCGAGACCCGCTTCTTCGCCCAGGCTCGATCGATCAAGCGTGCCGCGGTCGCGCGGCGCCTGCGCGGCACGATCGCGTCGGCCGCCGCCACCGTCGAGCGAGCCCGCGTCGTCGCCGAGGACGCCGCCGTCGCGCAGCGCGCAGCGCGCGATCACCTGCTCGAGGCCCGGGCCGGCTGGGACGACGCGGTGGTCGGGCGCGAGCGCCGCACCCTCGCCGCTGCGGTCGCCGAGCTGTACACCCTGGCCGCGCTCGAGGTGATCGACCTGGTCCGCCCGCGCCAGCTCCCGTTCGGCAGCCACACCGCGACCGCCGCCGATCGCGACTACCTGATCGCGCTCCTGGCGTCGGGCTACGAGGTCATGCTGCGCGCCGCCGCCGATCGGATCGCGATCGACGTCCGCACCGCGCTCGGCGCCGCCCACACCGCCGATCCGGCGCAGCTCGATCGCGCGATCCGCGGCGCCACCGAGCCCCTCGAGTTCGCCCGCGCCTACGTCGCCGGCTTCCTCGCGGGCGGCGCGATCGACGCCTTCTTCCGCACCGATCTGCCGCGCCTCGCCCTCGAGCCCGACACCGTCCATCACGCGCTGTTCCGCGCCGCCCCCGATCTGGAGACCCTGGTCGCCGCGCCGCTCGGTCGCGCCGGTCAGCGCGCGCTCGGCGACGCCGCCGACGCGATCGATCGCGCCGCGCAGCGGCACGACGTCGCCGCGTACACGCTCGCGATCGGACTGGAACGCGCGTTCGAGACGCTGGTACAACGCCTGGCGTGACGCGCGACGATCAGCTCGGCCTGCCCGGCCTCGCCCCCCGCGCGCGCGGCGCGCTCACCCTCGGCATCGACGAGGCTGGCCGCGGCCCCATCCTCGGACCGATGGTGCTCGCCGCGGTCGCGCTCGACGCCAGCGCGGCGCGCGCGCTGACCCGCGCCGGCGTCGCCGACTCCAAGCAGTTCGCGAGCAAGCCCGACGCCCACGCGATCCGCGCCGCCCTCGCGGTGCTGATCCGCGCCCGCGCCGCGTTCGTCGCGACCAGCGTCTGCGAGCCCGACGAGATCGACACCCGGGTCTCGCGCGGCGAGCTCAACGTCCTCGAGCGCGAGCGCGCCACCGTGCTGATCGGCGCCGCGCCGCCGTGCCGTCGCATCATCGCCGACGGTGAGAAGCTGTTCGCGCCGATGCGCGCCGACTTCCCCGCGCTGCGCGCCTACGATCGCGGCGAGTCGCGCCACGTCGCCGTCGCCGCCGCGTCGATCGTCGCCAAGGACGAGCGCGATCGGTTGTTCGCCATCGTGCGCGCGCGGTACCGCGCCGACTTCGGCGAGCTCGCGGGCGGCGGCTACCTCAATCCGCCGACCCGCGCGTTCCTCGCCGCCTACCGCGCCCGCTTCGGCTGCTTGCCCCCCGAGGCCCGGCGCAGCTGGAGCTCGCCGTCGGTACAGGACCCGGCCCCCGACGACTGACTACAGGCA
The DNA here is from genome assembly GCA_043737575.1 of Myxococcales bacterium. Lineage (GTDB taxonomy): Bacteria > Myxococcota_A > Polyangia > Haliangiales > Haliangiaceae > UBA2376. Next base: position 1,665 of record JAYTAJ010000030.1, read on the forward strand.
ACGAGTCACGTCGGGATCGCGCGCGAGCACGTCGCGGTAGTACGCCTCGTCGAGCTTGCGGACCCGGGTCGCGATCACCTTCACGACCGCGCAGTTCTGGGCTCGCGCCGCGGTGCGGGCCTGGCCGAGGAGCTGCGTCGCCTGCGCGCGCTGCTTCTCGCTGCGCTCGCGATCGGCGTCCGTGCTGCTGGTGGTCGACGCCGACGCGGCGCCGACCCGATCCGAGTCTTGGAGCGCGTCAGGTCGCGGCGGCGGTGGTGGCGGGGTCCCGACGCGCGGCGCCGAGAACGTACCGCCCGAGTCGGTGAGCGACTGCGCGCGCTCGTCGTCGTCTTGGTTCTTGGTCAGCTCCTCGCCGGTCGCCACCATCGGGCCCTCGGCGATCTGCAGCGGCGCATCGACCTTCGCCGCGCGACCCGCGCCATCGGTCGGCGCGACGCCGCGCGTATCGCGGCCCGCCTCACCCGACCGCGTCCCGATCGGCGGACGTCGCCGCGGCTCGACCGGCGCGATCGGCACCTCGGGCGCCATCACCTCGTCGGGAACGTTGCGCGCCTCGAGCGACGGCGGCGGCGGCAGCGGCGGCTCGGTCTCGCGTGTCACCGACTCGTGGGAGGCGCGCGCCTCGATCGGCGGCGGCGGGCTGACCACGCGGTGCTGGCCGCGCCGATACATGACGCCCGCCGCGCCACCGACGATCACCAGCGCCGCCGCGCCGGCCAGCGCCGGGTGCGCGAACATCGGCCGCATCCGATCGGCGAGCCGCGCCCACCACGACGCCCGCGGCTTCGGGGCGTGCTGCCGCGCCGCCGCCATCAGCAGCGCGTCGATGCGCGGCGCCGGCTCCTCGTCGAAGCCACTGTCGCGGGCCTCGCTGATCAACCGCCGCACCGAGATCCACTCGCCGGGCGCGTCGTCGTCGAGTCCGTCGTCGTCGTCGTCGCGGCGCGCGGTCACGGCGCGGCCTTCGCGAGGTCCTTGTACTCGTCGAGCTCGAGCCGCAGCTTCTCGAGCGCGTAGCGCATGCGGCTCTTCACCGTGTTCTCGGGAACGCCCACCACGTCGGCGATCTGCTTGAACGGCATGTCGAGGAACTCCCGCATGAGGAAGACCTCGCGCTGCTCCTCGCCGAGGCTGGCGATCGCGCCCTGGAGCTTGTGGTGGAGTTGCTTGTTCACGGTCTTGCGGTCCGAGCCCATCTCGTTGCCGGCCACCACATCGAGGAGCGTGCCGCTATCCTCGTCGGAGGACATCGGTGCATCGAGCGATGCGTGCTTGCGATGCTTGCGCCTTCTCGTCTGGTCAACGCACAGGTTGCGGGCAATGGTGTAAAGCCACGTCGTGAATTTTGCCTGCCGCTTGTAGGCCTCGGCGCCCTTGATCACGCGCATGAAGGTCTCTTGCAGCAGATCCTCGGCGGTCTCCTTGTCGCCGACGTAGCGCAGGATGAAGTTGAAGACCGGCTTGCGATGGCGCCCGAGGAGGATCTCGAAGGCACGCACCTCGCCGCCCTGGTAGCGGACCATCAAGTCTTCGTCGGACTCGTCCGTCAGCATGATTGGCGATCTCGGAAACGAATGCGACTCCCGAAGGGAGGTCGCATTCCGTGGAAACGAATAGGCAAGCGAATCACGCGGTTGCCCATGGGCCACACTACCGCAACGGTCACCGTCGGGGCAAACCGCGGGGCCAACGAGGGAGCGCGCGTCGTCTTACACATGGCCATGAGAGGTAGACCTCTACCTCCTCTGACACGTTGGACAGAAATACGTCGCGCGTCCGGCGAGCATCGATCGTCGAATGACAGCGCCGCAGCGAGGGCACGGTTGGCCCGCGCGCCCGTAGACGAGCAGGTACTCGCCGTTCTCGCCGGGCACGCCGTCGGCGCCGACGAAGTCGCGCAGCGTGGTGCCGCCGTTGTCGATCGCGAACTCGAGCACGTCGCGGATCGCGATGGTCAGCGCCCGCGTGCCCTCGACGCCGAGCCGATGGGCGAGCCGGGTCGGCGCGATCCGCGCCAGCCACAGCGCCTCCGACGCGTAGATGTTGCCGACTCCCGCGACCACGGTCTGATCGAGGATGAACGACTTCGCGGGCGTCGAGCGTCCGACCGCGGCGCGCGCCAGGTGATCGTCGGGGAGGCCCTCGGTGATCGGATCGGGCCCGAGCGACTCGAGCGACGGATGCTCGCGCTCGCGGCCGCGCGCCAGCACGTCGACCATCCCGAAGCGGCGGGGATCGACGAAGCGCAGATCGCGGCCGTCGTCGAGCTCGAACACGACGTGGGTGTGCGGCTGCCACGGCGTCGCGCGCGGCGTCGTCGTCAGGTTGCCGCTCATGCCGAGGTGCACCAGCACCGACGACGGGCCGTCGAGATCGATCAGCAGGTACTTGCCGATCCGCCGCAGCGCGGTGACGCGGCGGCCCATCGTCGCGCGGCGCAGCGCGGTCAGCGGCTGCGGTCGCGCCAGGCGTAGCGGCTTGCCGCTCGAGCGCACCCGCGCGATCAGCGCGCCGCGCAGCTTGCGGCGCATCAGCCCCCGCCGCACCGACTCGACCTCGGGGAGCTCGGGCATCTACGCGTCGAGCTCCTCGACGAGGATGCCGTCCTGCGCGCCTGCGGGGATCGCCCGCGCCAGCGCCGCGAACTCGACCAGCGACAGCGTCTCGCCGCGGCGCACCCCGTCGAGCCCGGTGGTCGCGAGCGCGGCGTCGACCGCGTCGTCGCGATAGACCGCACGCAGCGCGTTGCGCAGCGTCTTGCGGCGCTGACCGAACGCGGCGTGGACCACGGCGCGGTAGTGCTCCTCGGCGGGCAGGTCGAGCGCGGGCGGCGTCGTGAAGTCGAGCCGGATCACCGCGGAGTCGACGTTGGGCGCGGGGGTGAACGCGCCCGCGGGCGCCGCGACGATGCGTCGACACGAGGCGTACGACTGCAGCATCACGCTGAGCGCGCCGTAGGTCTTGTTGCCGGGCGGCGCAATGATGCGATCGGCCATCTCCTTCTGCACCATCACCACCGCGCGCGCGACGTGACCGCGCGCCGCGACCGCGCGGAACATCAGCGGCGCCGCGATGTGATACGGCAGGTTGCCGCACACCACGATCGACTCGCCGCGCCACCTGGCCGGGCCCGTCAGATCGTAGCGGAGCGCGTCGCACGCCTCGATGTCGACGTTGCCGAGATGCGCGAGCTCGGCGGTCAGGACCGCGACCATGTCGGGATCGCGCTCGAGGGCGATGACCTTGCCCTCGGGCACGCGCTCGGCGAGGCGCGCGGTCAGGGTGCCGAGGCCGGCGCCGATCTCGACGACCCAGTCGTCGTCGGTGCGGACCGTCGCGTCGACGATCGCGCGGAACACCCGCTCCGAGGTCAGGAAGTTCTGGCCGAAGTGCTTCTTCGCGCGCAGCCCGTGGCGATCGAGCAAGGTCCGCGCATCGGGGAACGCGGGGCCGCCAGCGTCAGGTCGCGACATGCTGCTCTCGCCGCGGCAACGGCATCG
>JAYTAJ010000031.1:0-5162 GCA_043737575.1 Myxococcales bacterium
CTCAACGACGAGGAGGCCCGCCAGCTCGCCGAGGAGCACAACCTGCGCAAGGCCGCCGAGCGCATCCTGACGATGGGCCCGACCTCGGTGGTCATCAAGCGCGGCGACGCCGGCGCGCTGTTGTTCCACCACAGCGGCGTGTTCGGCGTGCCCGCGCTGCCGCTGTCCGACGTCCGCGATCCGACCGGCGCCGGCGACAGCTTCGCGGGCGGCTTCATGGGCTACCTCGCCTACGCCGGCAACCTCGAGCCGTCGGCGATCCGCACCGCGATGATCACGGGCAGCGTGATGGCGTCGTTCGCGGTCGAGCAGTTCTCGGTCGACGGCCTGCGCGGCCTCACCACCGAGCAGATCCAGGGTCGCTTCGATCAGTTCACCGAGCTGACCCGCTTCGATCAAGTGACGCTGTAGCCGGCTTCGGCAGGCGCGGCACGACGAGGTTGACGTAGAGGCCGGCCAGGCCGATCGCGAACCACGCGGCGGCGGGGATGGTGAGGACGACCAGGCGGGCGCGACCGGCGAACAGCGCGGTCGTGAACGGATCCCACTTGTACGTCTCGCCCTGCCAGTGGACCCAGTCGGCGCCGTGCCAGCCCATGATGTTGAGCGTGTAGAGCGCGAGCGTCGCCGGCACCCAGAACCCGATCACCCAGCCGAGCGGACGCAGGACCAGGCCGCTGGTGTCCCACGGCCCCGTCGACATCGGCAGCGCGAAGCCGACCGCGGCGGCGACCAGGGCGATCGCCAGCAGGTGCCACATCGACAGGAAGCGCACCATCGCGTCGTAGTCGAAGCCATCCATCGACGCGCCGCCGACGCTGGTGTCGAGCAGGCTCTGGTCGCCCATGAACAGCGCGTACTCGCCGGGCAACGCGGCGCGGCCGTCGGTGAAGGGCAAGAACATGCCGATCACCACCAGCGCGGCGCCGCCGACGACGATCCACCGCGCGTAGGGATCGCGGCGGCGCAGGATCCGGATGAGGATGCCGGCGGCGACGATGCCGACGCCGAACCACGGGCCCCACCAGGTGCGGGTCGGCAGCGCGCTGTAGCGACCCTGGCCCGCGATCGCGAAGCCGAGCACCAGGGCGCCGCCGACGGTGAGCAGGCCCGCGGTCACGGGCGCGGGCAGCTTGCGACCGAGCGGCGTGGCGATCGCGATGCCGATCGCCGCGAGCACCATCGGCAGCACCAGCGCGAACGTCGGGCCGCTGCCGAGCACCGACCACACGCCGCGGACGTGGCGGAAGTCGAGCGCGATCGGCAACACCGACGCGATCGCGAAGGCGATGCCACCGAGCATCGCGATGCGGCGCAGATCGCCGCCGACCTCGAGGCCGATCCAGCGGACGCCGAGGTAGCGATCGCTGTGGAGGTTGGGCTCGTCGTCGGCGTCGGCCGAGGTGCCGGCGCGGCCGGCCGGGCGCTCGAGCTGCGCCGCGATCTCGGGATCCTCGAAGTCGGCGCCGCACGCCTTGCAGCGCCGCGCGTCGAGCGGGTTGTCGCGATCGCAGATCGGGCAGAGCACGGCTACTCCGCCGCGGCGGGCGCGGGCGCGGCCGCGGGCGCGTCATCGTCGTCGTCGAACGTCGGGCCCGTGCTCTTCGCGGCGAAGAACTCGGCGATCAGCTGGTCGTCGAAGTCGTCGGCGTAGCGGCCGACCCCCGACACCAGGGTCGCCAGCTCCTGGGCGTCGAGGCCCTTGCGCGAGCGACCGGCGTGCAGCACCACCCAGCCGTCGGGCTGCACCGCGAACGACGCGATGCCGCCCATGAACGCGTTGGCCTCGAGGAGGCGACGATAGAACTCCTCGCGGCGCTCGGCCGGCGGCTCGCGGAACAGCGGCGCGATCGCGACCACCGCCTGACCGGCGACGCCGACCATCACGATCGCCGATCCCCAGCGCAGCCGGAACAGGCCGCCTTCCATCGCCTCGGCCTTGTCGCGCAGCCCCGAGGTCGTCAGCAAGTCTTCGAGTGGCGTCAGCTCGGACATGCGGCGGAGTATAGACGAACGGCGTGTTACGAACGGCCGTGACCACGCGCAAGAGCTTGTGGGCCTGGGGCGACGCCGACCGCTTCCCCGACGACGCCGCGCGGCGCCGCCTCGCCACCGCGGCGCGGATGTTGACCGGCGGGATCGAGCCGACGCTGCGCGACCTGCCGCGCGACGACGACGCCCGCATCCCCGCGGCCCGCGCGGTCGCGGTGCCCGACGCCCTCGCCGCGCTGGTGTCGGTGGCGCCGCGCGATCGCGCCGCGCACGCCTACGGCCGCGCGTATCCGGATCTGATCCGCGGCTTCGCGGGCGACTACGGCGGCGCGCCGGATCTGGTGGTGCGGCCCGGCACCGCCGCCGACGTCGCGGCGATCCTCGACTGGTGCAGCGGCGCGCGCATCGCCGCGATCCCCTACGGCGGCGGCACCAGCGTGGTCGGCGGCGTCGAGCTGCCGCGCGACGCCCGCGGCGACTTCGCGGCGGTGGCGTCGATCGATCTCGAGAGGCTCGACCGCGTCGTCGAGCTCGACCCGATCTCGCTGGCGGCGCGGATCGGCGCCGGCATCCGCGGCCCTGCCCTCGAGGCCGCGCTCGGCGAGCACGGCCTGACCTTGCGCCACTACCCGCAGTCGTTCGCGTTCTCGACGCTGGGCGGCTGGCTCGCGACCCGCGCGGGCGGCCACTTCGCGACCGGACTGACCCACATCGACGACTTCTGCGAGGCGATGACCGTGGTCACGCCGCGCGGCACGATCGCGACGCGGCGCCTGCCCGCGTCAGGCGCGGGGCCGTCGCCCGAACGGCTGTGGCTCGGCTCCGAGGGCGCGCTCGGCATCATCACCGAGGCGTGGATGCGGGTGCAGCGGCGGCCGCGGTGGCGGGCCGGCGCGACGGTGAAGTTCCGCCGCTTCCTCGACGGCGCCGCCGCCGCGCGCGCGCTCGCGCAGTCGGGCCTGCAGCCGACCAACTGCCGCCTGCTCGATCCCGCCGAGTGCCTGCTGCACCAGGTCTCCCTCGACGGCACCGCGGTGCTCCTGGTCGGCTTCGAGTCGGCCGATCATCCGCTCGAGGCGTGGCTGGCGCGCGCCCTCGAGCTGGTCGCCGATCACGGCGGCACGATCGCGTCGGGCCCGACCTACGCCGACGCCCAGGCCGAGGTCGCCGCCGCGCCCGGCCGCGCCGCCGAGGCCGGGTCGTGGCGCCAGGCCTTCGTCGACGCGCCGTACCTGCAGTCGGCGCTGGTGTCGCTCGGCGTCCTCGCCGACACCTTCGAGACCGCGTGCACCTGGGATCGCTTCCCCGGGTTCCACGCCGCGATCACCGCCGCCGCGACCGACGCGCTCCGACGCACCGTCGGCGGCGGCCTCGTCGCGTGTCGCCTGACCCACGTCTATCCCGACGGCGCCGCGCCGTACTACACGTTCGTCGGGCCCAGCCGGGCCGGTGACGAGCTCGCGATCTGGCGCGAGGTCAAGGCCGCCGTGTCCGACGCGATCATCGCCAGCGGCGGCACCATCACCCATCACCACGCGGTCGGGCGCACCCATCGCCCCTGGTACGATCGCGAGCGCGACCCGCTGTTCGCCGCCGCGCTGCGGGCCGTGAAGCGCGAGCTCGATCCCGCCGCGATCCTCAACCCCGGCGTCGTGATCGACTCAGCGTCGTGATCGACTCACTCTGACCAGTGGATCTCGGTCAGCACGCCCGTGTTGGTCACGGTGTCGAGGTAGAAGCGACGGATGACGCCGCTCCACGGGTCGGGCGCGTAGGTCGCGTAGCAACCGCGGAAGGTGCGGCCGTCGGCCCACGCCGCCAGATCGGCGAGCCCCGCCGCCGGATCCATCGCGACGCCGTTGAAGCGATCGGCGTACGACACCCAGCCGGTCACGTCGTCGACGACCTCCTCGGCGTCGGCCAGCTCGGGGCGGATCGTGCCGCCGAGGTTGGTGACGATGTCGTCGAGGCCCCAGCACTCGAGGTGGGTGAGATAGCCCGGCTGATCCTGGCCGTGCAGCAGCGTGAACCAGTCGAAGTTGGTCGAGATCGTGACGTCCTGCTCGGCCTCGTTGACCGCGTTCGCCAGCACCTCGAACGGTCCGTCGATCGCCGCGACCTTGATCGCGTGGAAGGTCGCGATGCCGACCTGCGGCGTCGCCGCGAGCGCCGACAGGTTCGCATACGGGCGGTTCGCGATCAGGTGCGGCACCACGTCGAGGTTGTTCGGCGTCGCGTTGCGCAGCGTGGTCTCCGACGCGCCGTTGACGAACGCCAGGATCGCGGTGCGGTGCGCGTACGACACCGCGTGCTCCTCGTACACGCCCGGGCAGTCGGCGTCGATGAAGTCGAGGGTCGCGGCGCGGCCGTGGAACTGCTGCAGGCGGGCCTGGGCGATGCCCGACACCGACGATACGTCCGCCATGCTCACGAACGGCGTCACGTTGCGGCGCGCGACGATCGCGTCGGCCAGCGAGTTCGGCAGGTAGTACGCGAGCTCGCTCCACGACGCCCAGTTGAGATAGGTGAGGATGCCCTCGCACTCGGGCGAGGTGTCGTTGTTCTCGGCGGCGAGCGCCTCGGTGTGGCTGGAGGTTTCGGTCGGGGTGCAGGCGGTGGCGAGCCCGAGGCTCGCGACGACGCCGAGGTGCAGGAGGTGTTTCATCGAAGATCTTTCTTGGTTGAGGTCCGCAGCGTGGCGGACCGCGAAGGCGCGCTTGTTACCACCGCGCAAAGCTTCGGCGGCGATCGGATCGCACGCAGATCGCACGCATCGCGCGCGGCGTCGACAAATGCCTCACCGCTGCGGTGTGAGCGTGCAGCGGCGGTAACTCACCTCACCGACCGGCTAGTTGACGTGCGCTGCCACACGGTGACACTTGCGTGGATGAACCACTACCTCACTCACGTGCAGCAGACCGCGCGCATCCTCCGCCAGGTCGATCGCTGGCTCGAGCTCGCGACCACGCACGCGCAGGGCCGCTCGTTCGATGCCGAGACGCTGCTCCACGCCCGCCTCGCACCCGATCAGTTCTCGCTGGTGCGCCAGATCCAGTCGGCCTGCGACGCCGCCAAGTTCCTCGCGTCCAAGCTCGCCGGCAAGCCGCCGCCGTCGCACCCCGACACCGAGTCGACCGTCGCGCAGGTCCGCGCCCGCATCGCCAGCGTCG
>JAYTAJ010000032.1:0-2221 GCA_043737575.1 Myxococcales bacterium
GCTCGGCCATGCCGTTGATCGCGATCGACGGCGTCACCAGGAACAGGATCCACATCATGAAGAAGAACGACAGCTCGATCTCGACGGTGGCGGGTGGGCCAGCGTGGGCGTGGGGATGCATGGGCCGAGGCTATCAGTGGAAGCCGCGGGTCGGGTCGGCCATAGTCTGCGGATGATCACGGTCGTCGAGGCCACCGCGCGCATCCAGGAGCTGGTCGGCCGCATCGAGCGCGAGACCGTCGATCTCGACGACGCCGACGGCCGCGTCCTCGCCGACGCCATCGTCGCGAGCCGCGCGCTGCCCGGCTTCGACAACTCGGCGATGGACGGCTTCGCGGTGCGCGCCGCCGAGCTGCCAGCCACGGTGCCGGTGGTCGGATCGATCGCGGCGGGTGCGCGCGACGTCGCGCCGCTCGCGCCCGGCACCGCGGTGCGGATCATGACCGGCGCGCCGCTGCCGCCGGGCGCCGACGCGGTGGTGATCTTCGAGGACGCCCAGGATCACGGCGCGACGGTGACGCTGCCCGCGGCGACCGCCGGCGACAACACCCGGCGGGTCGGCGAGGATCTGGCGATCGGCGAGCTCGCGGTCGCGGCGGGGGTGCGGCTCGGCGCGGGTGAGCTGATCGCCCTGGCCGCGCTCGGCTGCGCGACGGTGCCGGTGGCGCGGCGGCCGCGGGTCGCGCTGCTCGCGACCGGCGACGAGCTGTGCGGCATCACCACCGTGCCCGGCTTCGGTCAGCTGGTCGACTCGAGCGCGTACGGGCTGCGCGCGCAGATCGTCGCGGCGGGCGGCGTCGCGCACTACCTCGGCGCGGTCGGCGACGATCCGGCGGCGCTGGTCGCGGCGATCGAGCGCGCCCTCGCTGCCGACGTCGTGGTCACGACCGGCGGCGTGTCGATGGGCGATCACGATCACGTGCGCGCGGCGCTGGCGTCGGCTGGCGTCACGCTCGACTTCTGGAAGGTCGCGATGAAGCCGGGCAAGCCGCTCGCGGTCGGTCGGGCCGGTAGGACGACGGTGTTCGCGCTGCCCGGCAACCCGGTGTCGTCGGCGGTGGCGTTCGAGCTGTTCGTGCGGCCGGCGCTCTTGGCGCTGCAGGGCGCGGCGATCACCGCGCGGCCGCGCGTCCCCGTCGTGGTGCCCGCTGGCTATCGCAAGCAGGCCGGTCGCGCCCACTTCTTGCGGGCGCGGCTCACCCGCAGCGGCGCCGAGCTGATCGCGACGCCGCACCCCAAGCAGGGCTCGGCGATGATCTCGTCCCTGGTCGGCTGCGACGCGCTGGTCGAGATCGCGGCCGAGGTCGAGGAGCTCGCGCCGGGCGATCGCGCGACGGCGCTGCTGTTGCGCGCGGTATGATCGCGATCATGTCCGAGGTTCGCTTCGTCGTCACCGAGGGCGAGTCCGGTCAGGGCGCCAACCGCCTCGACTGGATCGTCGCCTGTCACTTCCCCGACGCCAGCCGCCGCCGCGTCATCGCGCTGTTCGACGACGGCGCGGTCCGCATCGACGGTCGGCGGGCCAGGAAGGGCGATCGGGCCCGGGTCGGCGCCGAGGTCGTGGTCGCGCGCTCGCCGATCACCGAGGACGATCTGCGGGTCGTCGCCGATCCCGACGCCGGCGCGCGGCTCGAGGTCCTGCACCTCGACGACGCGATCGTGGTCGTGTCCAAGCCACCCGGGATGCCGAGCCAGCCGCTGCGCGCGGGCGAGCGCGGCACCGCGGCGTCGGGGCTGGTGGCGCGCTTCCCCGAGTGCGCGACCGCGTCGGAGGACGCCCGCGACGGCGGCCTGGTCCATCGCCTCGACATCGGCACGTCGGGCGTGCTGGTCGCGGCGCGGACCCGGGCGTCGTGGCTCGCGCTGCGCGCCGCGTTCGGCGCCGGCGCGGTCGCCAAGGACTACCTCGCGCTGGTCGAGCAGCCGCCGGTCAGCCGCGAGTGCGACGCGCCGCTCGCCCAGCGCGGCAAGCGCGTCGTCGTCGATCACACCGACGGCCTCGACGCCCACACGTCGTGGCAGCTGGTGCGTCGCCTCGGTGAGCGCGCGCTCCTGCGCTGCCAAGCCACCACCGGTCGCATGCATCAGGTTCGCGCCCACCTCGCCGCGTGCGGCGCGCCGATCGTCGGCGACGTGCTCTACGGCGGCGGCGCGATGCCCGAGCTGGTCGACTTCTTCCTCCACGCCGCGGTGGTGCGCTTGCCCGGCCTCACCGTCGAGG
>JAYTAJ010000033.1:0-2220 GCA_043737575.1 Myxococcales bacterium
CCCGGGGCCAGCGTGCACAGCCGCTGGCAGTCGGCCTCGGACGCGCCGGCGGGCACCGTCGGGATGTTGACCGGACGCGCGTCCTCGCCACACGCCGCCAACGCCATCGTCATCGCCACGACGCCGAGCACCTGGATCGATCGAGTCATCGGGGGAGCATGGCCTTGCGCTCGACGAACTGCCAGTCACAGGTTGCGGTGATCAGCTCGATGAAAGCGCGGACCTTCGCGGACAGGAGCCGCGTGCTGGGATAGACGACGTGGATCGGCAGCGGCGCCGGCTCGTAGGCCGCGAGGACGATGCGCAGACGGCCGGCGCGCACCGCGTCGACGACCTGGTAGGCGAGGACGCGGGCCAGGCCCCCGCCGCGCTCGGCGTGGCCGATCGCCGCGTCGACGCTGTTGGTGACGTAGCGCGGCGCGAAGCCGACGCGGTGGTCGCGGCCGTCGCGGACCAGGCGCCACTCGGGCGTGGCGTCGGTGGCGGTGAGCTGGATGATGTCGTGGGCGGCGACGTCGCGCGGCGCCCGCGGTGGCTTGCGCCGCGCCAGGTAGCTCGGCGCCGCGACCACGACCCGACGGGTCGCGCCGACCTTGCGCGCGACGTGGCTGGCGTCGTCGAGGACACCGATGCGGACCGCGGCGTCGATGCCGTCCTCGACCAGGTTGGCGTAGCGATCGGCGAGGATCAGCTCGGCGGTGACCGCGGGGTGGCGGCGCAGGAACAACCCGAGCAGCGGCGCGACGTGGACGCGGCCGAACACGCTGGGCGCGGCGACGACGAAGCGGCCGGTCGGCACGGTGCGCTCGGCCTGGGCCGCGGCCTCGGCCTCGGCGAGATCGGCGAGGATGCGGCGGGCGCGCTCGAGGTAGCGCGTGCCGGCGTCGGTCATCGTCACCGAGCGGGTCGTGCGCTGGAGCAGGCGGGCGCCGAGGTGGTCCTCGAGCGCGGCGACGACGCGGGTCACCACCGACGGCGAGCGATCGAGGTGGCGGGCGGCGCGGGCGAAGCCGCGGCGATCGGCGACGGCGACGAACACGGTCATGGCGTCGAGACGGTCCATCGCCACCATTGCAGCTCCGGCAACAGTGCAGTGTCAAGACGGCCTATTGTTGATCGGCCGCCGCCGCCGCATCGTTGGCCGCATGCCCGGCTTCCCCAGCGACGTCGCGTTCACCGACCCGGTCAAGGCGCTGCAGGCCCGCCACGGCTCTCGCGCCAGCTACGCCCGCATGGAGCAGGGCGCGGGCTGGAAGACCACGATCACCGACGACCTGGCGCGGTTCATCGCCGACCAGACCAGCTGCTTCCTCGCCACCGCCAACGCCGCCGGCCAGCCCTACATCCAGCACCGCGGCGGGCCGCGCGGCTTCCTCCGCGTGCTCGACGCCACCACGGTCGGGTTCGCCGACCTCCGCGGCAACCGCCAGTACATCACCGCCGGCAACCTCGCCGACAACCCCAAGGTCCACCTGTTCCTGATCGACTACGCCCATCGTCGCCGGGTGAAGCTGTGGGGCGAGGCCACGATCGTCGACGACGACGACGCGCTGGTCGCGCGCCTCACGCCGCCCGACCACGACGGCCACGCCGAGCGCGCGATCATCATCCGGGTCGCGGCGTGGGACGCGAACTGTCCGCAGCACATCCCGCAGCGGATCGACGCCGCCGACGTCACCGCCGCGCTGGCGAGCCGCGACCGCCGCATCGCCGAGCTCGAGGCCCAGCTCCGCGCGCTCGGTCACAGCCCGCAGGCGTCGGCGCCGTTGCCGCGGTAGCCGCGCTGGAACGCCGCGACGCGCTGCTTGGCCGAGCCGTGGGTCCAGGTCTCGGGCTGGATGCGGCCCTGGGTCCGCTGCTGGATCGAGTCGTCGCCGATCGCCGACGCTGCGCCGAGCGCCTCCTCGATGTCGCCGACCTGCAGCATCTTGCGGGCCTCGGCATCGCGGGCCCAGGCACCAGCGAGACAGTCGGCCTGCAGCTCGACCTCGATCGAATCGACCGAGCCGCCGCCGAGCACGCCGCGCTGCTGCTGCAGGTGATGGCCGATCTCGTGAGCGATGACGTAGGCCTGCGCGAAGTCGCCGGGCGCGCCGAAGCGTCGCTCGAGCTCACCGTAGAACGCCAGGTCGATGTAGACCTTGCGATCGATCGGACAGTAGAACGGGCCGACCGCCGACGAGTTGGTGCCGCACGCCGACTCGACCGCGCCGCGGAACA
>JAYTAJ010000034.1:0-2220 GCA_043737575.1 Myxococcales bacterium
GCGGGCGCGTGCGGCTCGTCGATGTCAGTGGTACCGGTGTCGCCGATCTGCTGTACCTCGACGACGGCTGCGTGTGGCACTACCCGAACCTGGGCGGGCGCGGCTTCGGCGCCGGGCGGCGACTGACCGGCTTGCCACGGATCGACGGACGTCGCGTCGCGGTGGCGGACCTGACCGGGGACGGCCGCGCGTCGCTGATCTGGTCGACGCCGGAGCCGGGTCGCGCCCACGCGCTGTCGTATCTGCCGCTCGTACCCGCGACACCGCCGGGCGCGCTGATCGCGATCGACGATTGTCGCGGGCGCCGCACCGAGCTGGCGTGGGGCTCATCGGCGACGCACTACTTACGCGACGCCGCCGACGGCGCGCCGTGGTCGACGCGGATGCCGGCCCATCGGCCGGTTGTCGACGCCCGCGTCGAGCACGATCTGATCGGCGGCACGCGCACGACCACGCGCTACCGCTACCGCGACGGCTACCACGAGGGCGCGCTCGGCACGGCCCGCGGCTTCGGTCGCGTCGATGCGACCGATCGCGAGGTCGCCGACGGCGAGGAACCGGGTGCGGATGCGCCCGCGTTCGCCGCGCCGCTGTGTACGCGCACCTGGTTCCACCTCGGCATCGCGATGCACAACCATCAGCGGCCGTTCGAGACGTACGGCGGCGCGCCGCAGCTGCCGCCGCAACTCGAGCCTGTCGGTGCACTGGGGAGCGCGGATGCCGCGGCCGCGCTGCGCACGTTGGCTGGTGAAGTGATCCACCGCGAGCGGTGGGCGGTCGACGCCGACGGCGTACTCGCGCCCCACCCGATCGACGTCGAGGCGGTGTGTCATGAACTGGTGACGGTACAGCCGCGGCGCGGGCGCGATCGACCGGTGTTCGCGTCGGTGCCGGTCGAGCGCGCGGTCGCGACGTACGAACAAGTCGCCGACGATCCCCGGATCGCGCACGAGATCGTCGTCGCGTTCGATCGCTTCGGCGCGCCGAAGCGCACCGCGGCGATTGCCTATGCCCGACGCGGCACCACAGAGGATCCAGCGCAAGCGCGGACGTGGATCACCGTCACCGACACCGCGCGCGTCGACGTCGAGACCGACGATCGCTTCGTCGTGGGCGTGGCCGCCGAGGTCCGGACGTTCGAGCTGGTCGGCGTCGCGGCGGCGGCTGATCGGATCACGCCCGCGCAGCTGCGCATCGCGGAGGTCGACGCCGCGCTCGTGGGGCCGCTCCGCTGGGAGCGCACCTATTACTGGGACGACGCACGCGCCGCCGCGCTGCCACTCGGCGCGGTCGGTCGATCGGTGCGGGTCCACCATGCCGAGGCTGCGTGCGCGACGCCCGCGCGGATCGCCGAGGCGTTCGGGGCACGCGTCGACGACGCTCGCCTTCGGAGCCTCGGGTACCACGTCGCCGACGGCCACTGGTGGCAGGCGAGCCCGACCCAGCGCTTCGGCGGCCGCTTCGGCGTCGCGCTCGGCACCGAGCGCAGCGACGGCGCGATCACGATCGTCCGTCACGACGACGACGAGCTCGCGGTGGTCGAGACCATCGGCGCGCTGGGCCTCGCGACGCGGATCGAGCTCGACGATCGCGCGATGGCTCCGGCACGCACGATCGATCCCAACGGTGCGACCACCGAGGTTTCTTACGATCCGCTCGGCGTCGCCGTCGCAACCGCGCAGGCGGGTACGATCGACGGCGCACCGTGGGGCTGCGCATCGATCGCTGCGTGGACGCCACCGCCGGTCGCGAACCTCGCCGCGCTGATCGCCGATCCCGCCGCGTACCTCGGGCCCGCAGCTACGGCGGTTTGGATCGACGACGGCGGGTGGCTCCGCGATCGCACACCGACCGTGATCGCGACCCTGGCGCGCACGCAATTCGATCGCGACGGCGGCGGGCCGATCGAGCTCGCCGTCCGCTACCTCGACGGCTTCGGCCGCGTGCTGCAAGAGAAGACCCGCGTCGAGCCCGGTCTGGCGATCGCCCGCGACGCCAACGGCCAGGTCGTCGTCGACGAGCGCGGCCCGATCCTCGTGTGGACCGACGAGCGCTGGCAGGTGTCCGGCCACGTCGTCTACGACGCCAAGGGTCAGCCCGGCCGCGTCTTCGAGCCGTACTTCTCGAACGCTGCCACCTACGAGGGCGACGCGGTCTTGCAGCGCTTCGGCGTGTCGACCCTGACTCGCTACGACGCCGCCGGACGCGTGGCGCGCGTCG